>CAMWSA010000134.1 GCA_947176785.1 uncultured Lachnospiraceae bacterium | reverse complement strand
CCGGGAATAAATGCTGGCCGCATTATGGACAGGATTTATTCCGGTGAGAAGGTGCAGGGAGGGCGATTACGGGACTTAAAACAGGAATCGCCCGGACAGCGCCGGGAATAAATGCTGGCCGCATTATGGACAGGATTTATTCCGGTGAGAAGGTGCTGGGAGGGCGATTACGGGACTTAAATATAGAAGGGATTGTGCATGGAAGAGGTTTTGCAGGTGGGAATAATTACCACCACGCACGGTGTAAGAGGAGAGGTAAAGGTTTTTCCCACCACCGATGATGTGAATCGTTTTAAGAAGCTGAAGGAAGTCATTCTGGACACGGGAAGGGAAAAATTGACACTGGAAATAGAGGGAGTTAAGTTTTTTAAACAGATGGTGATACTGAAGTTCAAGGGCTTAGACACCATGGATGACGTGACAGGGCTTCGGCAGGCGGGATTGTATGTGACCAGGGACAATGCGGTGAAGCTGAGCAGGGACGAGTACTTTATTGCGGACCTGATTGGCATGGATGTATATGATGAAGCTGATCAGCCCATCGGCAGCCTGGAGGATGTGATGACCACCGGGGCTAATGATGTGTATGTAATCCGCATGGCAGACGGAAGGGAACTGCTGCTGCCCGCCATTAAACAATGCATTTTGCATGTGGATATACAGGGGCGCAGGATGAAGGCACATGTGCTGGAGGGCCTTATATGAGTTATACGTATCAGCGTTAAGCTTTTCCTTCCTGTACGGCATTTGTTGTACGATTACGCAGCATGTGCCGTACAGGAAGGAAAAGCTTATCAATTCGTTAGCATACGCCCGCAGAGACGGGCAGATGGGAGTCGCTATGAAATTCCATGTATTGACACTGTTTCCGGAGATGGTGGAGCAAGGGCTTCATCAGAGTATTTTGGGCAGGGCGGCAGAGAAGGGACAGCTAACTTTCCATATGGTGAATATCCGGGAATATACCCGGGATAAGCATGGCAAGGTTGACGATTATCCATATGGCGGCGGGGCAGGTATGCTGATGCAGGCCCAGCCGATATATGATGCTTATCTTTCTGTGGCGGCAGAAATCTCCAGGGCGCAGGAAGGCTCTGACACGGACGGATGCGCAAAGCCGACGGGGTATTTGGAGGGCAGAAGGATTCGCACTGTATATGTGACTCCGCAGGGCAGGACCTTTACACAGGAAATGGCCCGGGAACTGGCCCAGGAGAAGGAACTGGTGTTTTTGTGCGGACATTATGAGGGGATTGACGAGCGCGTTTTGACGGAGATTGTTACCGACTATATTTCTCTGGGAGATTATGTGTTGACCGGCGGAGAACTGCCCGCCATGGTAATGATTGATGCCATAGCCAGGCTGGTGCCCGGCGTACTGCACAACGGGGAATCTGCGGAGACGGAATCCTTCCACAACCATCTGCTGGAATATCCGCAGTATTCCAGGCCGGAAGTATGGCATGGCAAGCCGGTGCCGGAGGTGCTTTTGTCCGGCAATCATAAGAAGATTGAGGCATGGAGGCTGGAACAGTCCCTGGAACGCACCAGACAGCGCAGACCGGATTTGTATGCCCGGTATCAGAACCAGCAGGCGATCATATGGGAATTGTCAAGGCAAAAGCGCAAGTACATTCATCTGATGGAGTTGCTTGCAAGGGGCAAGGCCCGCATAGCATTCCGCCAGGGAAAAAATATGTTGGTAAGAGTGGAAAATACACAAAGCTATGCCTTGTATGTGGAATCTGCGGATGTGGCCGGAATGCTCCCCGAACTAAAGGCGGGCTGGCTGCCAGATCAGGAACTGATGAAGCTGGCGGTCTGCCAGAAAGCCGTCAAAGACCTGCTGATTGTCCAATACGGGCTGAAGCTCAGGAAGACTTGTTATCAAGCCTGCTTTACCCGTAAGGAGTCTCTGCGAGTGGAATATAGGGATATCAGACCTTTGGGAGAGACGGATCTGGAGTATGCGGCAGAACGTTATAACATATGTGGAAAAACATATTTGCAGCGGCGTATCCAAGCCGGGGCAGTGCATGGCATCTATATCAGGCAAGGGGAAAAAATGCTGCTTGCAGGATTTATCGGCGTACACGAAAACGGCAGCATGGGAATGCTGTATGTAGATCAGGCATATCGCCGCCAGGGTCTGGCTGCCTCATTAGAGAGCTGGCTGATTAATTATCATCTGAAACGGGGGGAGATTCCCTTCTGCCAGATTGGCGAGGAAAACGTTCCTGCCATACGGCTACAGGAAAAACTGGGATTGTATCTGTGCAGTGAACCTATGTGGTGGTTGGAGAAAGACATAATCGCTTGATATACATGGTTTTTCTTTCGCCTTGAAGCCACTTCCTGTTTTCAACACCTCTTCCCCAGGCAACCAGAGCCAGCTGATTTGCCTTCTCTATCCGATTATTAAGCTTTTTAATATCCTTGCTCATATCCAACTGACCAGCCCTCAAGGCGGATACCTGAGACTCCAGCTTGTCCATCCGTGCCTCCATGGTATTCATCCGGCTCTCCATGCCACCCAATAGTTCATGTATTGGCTGAAGCTTTTGGTCCATCATATCCGATATTGCAAGTAATAATTGTTCATTTTTCATTTGATTATACCTCCAGTTTCACAAGTATATCACATGGAATATCCAAAGTCCATGGGAATTATGATAGACATGGACAGTAAAAGTTTTCTCAAAAGTACTTGCATATTTTCCGATACTATGGTAAAATCTTACCGTTGCAAAAATGAGATGGTCCTCTGTTACAGAATGTATTAAGAACATCAAGTATATTTTAGGAGGTTCGTGATGAGCGATATTATCAGAGAGATTGAAGCAGAGCAGATGAAAGCTGCCGTGGATGACTTTGCAGTCGGCGATACTGTCAAGGTATATGGCAAGATCAAAGAGGGTAACCGCGAAAGAATCCAGGTATTTGAGGGCGTGGTTCTGAAGAGACAGGGCGGAAGCAGCCGTGAGACCTTCACCGTGAGAAAGGCTTCCAACGGGATCGGCGTCGAGAAGACCTGGCCGTTACACTCTCCCAATGTGGAAAAGATCGAAGTAGTCAGAAGGGGTAAGGTAAGACGTGCCAAGCTGAACTACCTGAGAGACCGTGTGGGCAAGAAGGCCAAGGTTAAAGAACTGGTAAGATAATCTGCTGGAATGGGACAATTACTTTTTTGTAGTTGTCCTTTTCTATTTGGGGAGAATGTGTTATACTATTAGACAGAACCATCCATGTTGTCTGATTATGCAGCATTTGATGTGCAGAAATTGGAAAATCTCAGCGGTTATTATAGTAAACGACATAACAGCTTTCAGCTTTCGGTTCTTGTAGAAGCCATATATGAAAGCGTTTGCAAGTCGAAAGCGCAATTTCTAATGTCGTTGACTATAGTATATCAGAGCAGGCTTATGCAGGGGATTCATATATTATCCAGGAGGAACGGTAGTGCCGCGCAACAGGGGTTTGAGCTTTTATAAACGAAAAAAAAAGATCAGCCCGTTGGCTGTCAGGGAGGTTTTTGTGGTACTGTTTGGCATGGTGGCCGCAGTGTTTATCGCAGTGGTACTCACTTACTTTTTTGGGACTTATACCAATATAGTGGGTGCGTCTATGGAACCGGACCTGCATAACGGGCAGAGGGTGTATGTCAACCGTTTCAGTTATATCCTGTCAACCCCCAAGGTTGGCGATGTGGTGGTGTTTCTGCCCAACGGCAATACAAACACCCACTATTATGTGAAGCGGGTGGTAGCCGGTCCGGGAGATACGGTACTGATCCAGAGTGGCGTGCTGTATGTCAACGGTACGAAAAGCCCATGGATAGATGTGAAGATTTTGGATCCGGGAATTGCCGGAGTAGAACTCATAATGGAACAGGGACAGTATTTTTGCATAGGGGATAATCCCGGCAGCAGCGAGGACAGCCGGTCCGCCAATATTGGCCCGGTCAAAGAACAGGATATTATCGGGGAGGCATGGCTGCACCTGGGCAGTGATGAAGGAGGCATGGGGCTGGTTCGTTAAGGGAGACAGAATATGAATTATCAATGGTATCCGGGACATATGACGAAAGCCGTCCGGATGATGCAGGAGAATATAAAACTGATTGATCTGATTATAGAACTGGTGGATGCCAGGATTCCATTAAGCAGCCGCAATCCAGATATTGATAAATTGGCGGCGGGGAAATCCCGGATCGTATTGCTGAATAAGTCTGATCTGGCGGACCCGGTTTATAATAAACAGTGGATTGTTTTTTTTGAAGGCCAGGATGCCCATGTGCTGGAGATCAATTCCAAGACGGGCGGCGGCGTAAAGTCCATACAGGGCCTGGTTCTGGAGGCATGTAAAGAGAAGCTTGAACGGGACCGCAGGCGGGGGATCGTAAACCGGCCGGTGAGGGCCATGGTGGTGGGAATTCCCAATGTAGGAAAGTCCACATTTATCAATGCTTTTGCGGGAAAAGCCTGCACAAAGACCGGCAATAAGCCGGGGGTTACCAAGGGAAAACAATGGATCCGCCTGAACAAGGGACTGGAACTGCTTGATACGCCCGGCATTCTATGGCCTAAGTTTGAGGATCAGCAGGTGGGCATGCGGCTGGCATTTATCGGCTCCATGAATGACGAGGTAGTCATTATGGACGAACTGGCCTGTGACTTGATTCGCTGTCTGCAGCAGCTGTATCCCCAGGCGCTTCCCCTGCGCTATGACATCTGTGGGACGGGGGAGCCGCCTGCTTTGCTGACAGAAATCGCAAAAAGCCGGGGCTGTTACGGCAAAGGGCAGGAGTTGGATCTGGAGAAGGCGGCCTCTCTGTTAGTGGAAGATTTTCGCAGTGGCCGGCTGGGCAGGATGACGCTGGAGAGGCCCTGAGAATCCCCCGTGGGACTAATGTACAGTATGCGTCAAAGCCGGGCAGCCTGCAAAGCCGCGTCATGTATGGAAGCGTTTGAATTTCCTGAGAGGCGGGACATAAGCCGATGCACGAAGGATCGACACAGAAAATATATATGAAGGTTGGATGAGTGGCATGAAAAAACTATTGAAAGAACTTTTGAGTACGGGGCTTTATCTGTTGATTGTGTTGTGCCTGACCTACCTGGTCATTGCATTTGTAGGACAGAGGACGGAGGTGAACGGTGCCAGCATGGAACCCACTCTGAGCGACGAGGACAATCTGATTGTGGATAAGATCACTTATCGCTTCCATGACCCGGAACGTTTTGATATCATTGTCTTTCCCTATAAATTTAAGGAAAAGACCTACTTTATCAAGCGCATCATCGGCCTGCCGGGGGAGACGGTACAGATTGACGCGGAGGGAAATATCTACATAGACGGTGAAATTCTCAATGAGAGTTATGGCAGGGAGGTAATCCAGGCGGATCACATCGGGCTGGCCGGTGAGCCGATCACGCTGGGCGAGGACGAATACTTTGTGCTGGGAGACAACCGGAACAACAGCACAGACAGCCGGGTTGCGCAGGTTGGGAATATCAAACGGGATGATATAATCGGCAGGGCATGGCTTCGCGTATGGCCTTTTGATAAGTTTGGCATATTAAAGCATCAGTAAAGACGCAAAGGTTTGGATGTTCTACATCCAAATACGTATTAACGCAATTACACGGGCGCAGCCCGCGTTAGGCAGGAACGAGGTAAGTATGGCAGCCAGTATTGGGGAAGTGAAGGCACGGTTGCAGGCAGCTTGTGAAAATGAGCTGCCTGCTTTTATAACACAGTATGAAGGGGATACCAGAAGCGGTGTCCGGAAGTGTGTGGAAGCGGCCAGGAAGCGAATGGATGCCCTGGCAAAGGAAAGGGCGCGAACGGATAAGCTGTGGGAGTATGAGCGCAGCTATGGCAGCTATTCCTATATCTGCGGCATAGACGAGGCGGGCAGGGGCCCTCTGGCAGGCCCGGTTGTGGCGGGAGCGGTCATACTGCCCAGGAATTGTGACCTTTTATATATTAATGATTCCAAACAATTATCCGAAAAAAAGAGAGAGGAGCTTTATACGGAGATCATGGAGAAGGCTCTGTGCTGCGGAATCGGCTATGCCTCCCCTCAGCGGATTGACGAGATCAATATTTTGCAGGCCACCTATGAGGCCATGAGGGAGGCCATTGGAAAGCTTCATCCCCAGCCGGATCTGCTCCTCAACGACGCAGTGACGATTCCCCAGGTGCCTATCCGGCAGGTTCCCATCATCAAGGGTGACGCCAAGAGCATTTCCATCGGGGCCGCCAGCATTATTGCCAAGGTTACCAGAGACAGACTGATGCAGGAGTATGACCAGGTGTTCCCGGAATACGGATTTGCCGGAAATAAGGGGTACGGCAGTGCGGCTCATATCGAAGCGCTGAGAAGGTATGGGCCAACCCCTATTCATCGGAAAAGCTTTATACACAGTTTTGTGTAAAAATATATTGTGACAGGAAGGGCTGTTGATCATGTGGATTATGGATTTATTACAGGCAGGCAAACAGACAGAGAACGCCCAGAACACGCAAAATACCCAGAACACACCGACAGCGGGCAGGGAACAGTCGGCATCCGTTCTGCAAAAAGAAATCCGGGCGCTGGCCCCCGGGCAGATCCTCTCCGGGCAGATTCTGGAAAAAAGCGGGGCGGAGTTAAAGCTGCTTGTGGATTTTCAGGGCAGTGACCTGGAAATTCAGGCCCGGTTGGAGCAGAACATGGCTTTGTCCATGGGCAGGAATATTTTGTTCCAGGTGAAAAACAACGGCAGCAGCCTGTCCTTAAGCCCCCTGTTTGAAAATATGGGTATGGAGGCCAATGCCCAAAAGGCCGTGGAGATGGCTTCTCTGCCGGTAAATGATACCACCATGCAGCTGGCAGGGCAGCTTATGCGGGAAGGTATGCCCATCGACAAGGAGTCTTTGCAGAATTTTTACCACGAAGTAACCGGCTTTGCGGATGCGGAAATTATGGACATTATTGATCTGCACAGGCTGGGATTGCCAGTGAATGAGGAAAATCTGGGGCAGATCAGTTCCTATAAAAACATGACGCACCAGCTTGTGGGAGGCATCAATGACTTCAGCGCCCAGCTGCCACAGCTTTTGCGTGATATGGCGGGCCAGGGACTGGACGGGGAGATTGGCAGGCTGTTGGAGACGCTTCTGCTGGGAGAAGACGGCACTCCCGGTACCGGGATCGGAGAGACGGCGGCATCCTCGCAGGAGACAGAAGGGCCGGCTTTTCAAAATATGCAGGAGGGCCAGGATGCCCGGACGGATCATACGGGCCAGATGGGACGGGTAAAGATCGTGATTGCAGAGGATACGGGGGAGGTTATGCAGCCCGGAGGAGATGGGAAGGAAGAGATCAGCCTGTCCCGGGACGGGATAAAGGCGGAGAGGGATGCCCCGGAGAACCGACAGGGACGGGAGCTTCTGGAGGTTCCCGACAGGGACCAGGCACAACAGCCAGCCCATACAGCCTTCCATCTGCTGCGCCAGGTGGCGCATGCTTTGTCCGAGGGCAGATCCCTGCCTTTTAAGGAATTGGCAAAATCTTCGGAATTCCAGAAAGAGTTACAGGAATATGTGAAGCAGGCGTTGTCTCTGCGGCCTCAGGATACCAGCAAGGAGAAGTTGGGCGAGGTGTACAACAGATTGAGCAGGCAGCTGGGAGCCCTGTCGGAGGCTTTGACCAGTGCCGGACAGGAAAGCAGTGTATTGGGTAAGACGGTCCAGAACCTGAACCAGAACCTGAACTTTTTAAATCAATTGAACGACATGTATTCCTATGTGCAGCTGCCGCTGAAAATGACGGATCAGGATACCCACGGGGAATTGTATGTGTATGCCAACCGGCAGAAGAAGACGGTGCGGGAGGGCGAAGTCAGCGCCCTGCTTCATCTGGACATGGCTAACCTTGGCCCCATGGATATCTATGTCCAGCTGAAAGACAACCATGTGGGAACCCGGTTCTACCTGCCGGATGAGGAGATGCTGGATTTTATTGCGGATCATATCGACCTGCTGAATAACAGGCTGGAGAAACGGGGATACCATATAAACTGTGCTTTCCAGACCAGGGAACTCAGGGAAGAGAACACAGTGATGCAGGAGTTGATAGAAGAGCAAAGCAACCGGCCAATAAGCGCGGATTATTCCTTTGACGCGTTTGCCTGATAAGAATCAGCGGCGGCGGCTTTTATACCGGCGAGCGTTCAGATTTTCCTATGCCTGCACGACATACGATGCATAATCGGGCAACAGATGCCGGGCAGGAGAGAAAATCTGGCTGCTTGCTGGTATGCTGGTAAATGCCAATAACGATGGATGCACCGAAATAGTTTATACAGGAGATTGACATGGCAGAAAAAAATAAACCCAAACAGGCCATAGCCCTGGAGTACAATCCCCAGGAGGATGCGCCCAAGGTCATCGCCTCCGGAAGAGGAAAACTGGCAGAGCGGATTATTGAAAGGGCCCAGGAGAATGATGTTCCCATACACCGGGACGACAAGCTGGCGGATACGCTGTCAAGGCTGGAGATAGGGGATATGATACCGCCGGAACTCTATGAGGTGGTGGCGGAGATATTGATCTTTGTGGATTCCATGGATAAACTAAAAGGAAAGGTTGGAAGAAAATAGTGAATAAGCGTAAAGTGGGGGCAGACAAGGAATCTCTGGCCGCCACTTTTCTGGAAAAACAGGGTGTGGCCATATTGGAGCGCAATTACCGCAGCCGAAGCGGGGAGATTGACCTGATCGGCAGGGAGGGTGAGTACCTGGTGTTTTTTGAGGTGAAATACAGGAATAATGCCGATATGGGGCATCCCGAGGAGGCGGTGGGCTATGCCAAGCAGAGACAGATCTGCCGGGTGGCAGATTACTATCGCTGTGTCAGACAACTTTCCCCGCGGACGGCAGTCCGGTATGACGTAATCGCCATAGAGGGGGAACAGATGAGATGGGTGAAAAACGCCTTTCCCCATCATAGCCGATAATAGAA
>CAMWSA010000133.1 GCA_947176785.1 uncultured Lachnospiraceae bacterium | reverse complement strand
TCATCCAGATTTTCAGCCGCTTTTTCTGTTCTATATACCGCCGACGCACCTGCGAAAGATCTGTCTCATAACTGCCGCCGTAGGAGGGGCTTCCCAAAGTCACCATCTCCTGTCCGTTCTGCCTGAAAAAATATCCGTCCTGTCTCTGGCTGCGGATATACAGCCTGGACAGAGCCTCCAGATCCCCCTTTTCCACACGGAACGGCTTTTCAGGGTGGGCCAGATATCTGTCAATATATTTTCGGTAAAGGGCCGTCACACCCGCCGCGTACTCCGGCTTTTTCATACGTCCCTCGATCTTGAGGGAGTCGATGCCGCTCTCTATCAGTTCGGGCAGATGCTCTATGGTACACAGGTCCTTCAGGCTCAGGGGATAATATTCTTTTCTGTGAACCGATGCGCCGGGGCTGTCCGTGCCATAAGCCAGCCTGCAGGGCTGGGCACAACGCCCCCGGTTGCCGCTGCGGCCCCCCAGAAAGCTGCTGAAAAGACATGCGCCGGAATAACAGTAACACATGGCACCGTGTACGAAAGCCTCCACCTCCAGACCGCTCTCCCGCTTAAGCTTCACCAGTTCCCGCAGGCTCAGTTCCCTGGCGGGCACCACTCTGGATACTCCCAGCTCCTTCAGCAGTCTGGCTCCCGCCGGCCCGGTGACGGTCATCTGCGTGCTGGCATGGAGTTCCAGCTGGGGAAAATGCCGCCGGATCACCCGCAGCGCCCCTATATCCTGCACAATCACACCATCCAGCCCCGCCTCATACAGAGGCCTCAGTTCCTCCACCAACTCCGCAAGTTCCTGTTCTTTCATCAGGGTATTCACCGTCAGGTAACTCCTGCATCCGTGAATATGCCCATAGCGGATACAGGCTGTCAGTTCCTCTCCTGAAAAATTATCCGCATAGGCCCGTGCCCCGAATTTCTCTGCGCCCATATAAACAGCGTCCGCGCCTGCATGCACGGCACCGTAAAAAGCTTCCCGATTGCCTGCCGGAGCCAGCAGCTCTATCCTTCTACTCTCCCTTTGTCCCTCCATGCCCATTCCTATCTGCCCGTCCCGGCGGGCGTTTCAAACCGTCATGCGCTTCACTCTGCACTGTCGGCCTAACAGAAAAGCTGCCCTACACCGGCAGCTTCTTATTTTTCTGTTCCTTTTCCAGTTTCTCAATCTGCTTGGCATTCTCCCGCAGCTGTATCTCCATCTCCCTGGAGTCCTTTTCCATATTCTCCATTTTGATCTGGGAGGAGATCAGTTCGTGTTTCAGATCGTACAGTTCCTTCTCCTTGCGCTGTAATTCTTCCTCAAGCATGGAGATCTGTTTCTTTGCTTTAAAATAATCATCTGCTATATTCAGCTGCAAAAGCACGCCCTGGGTATCCAGGGGCTGCCTGCGGAAGCTGTCCATTTTGCTGTATTCGTTCACCTTGTTATTGATATAGGAAGCCACCTTCTGCAGATACTCCTCGCTTTCATAACCGCTCAAAGTAAATACCTTTCCGCCGATGATCACCTCTGTATCTGTTTTGGAAGCCATATTTTCCATCCTTTCCGACACGAAACTACAATATATGCGTTCCTTTGTACTATCAGAACACAATATCCGTTTTCATTATATATCAGAACCGGCAGGCAGACAAGCCCATTCCGTTATTTTCCTGAAATCTTTTGCTCACTTAATGGAAAATAAAATCGGCTCCTGTCATGTTACAGGCCCAGGCCCATATGCCGATAGGCATATTCCGTCACCACCCGGCCCCGGGGGGTGCGGTTGATCAGGCCGTTTTTCAGCAGATAGGGCTCCACCACGTCCTCGATGGTTCCGGCGTCCTCCCCGATGGCCGCGGCCAGGGTGTCCAGGCCCACCGGCCCTCCCTGGAATTTTTCGATCATGGTGTTTAAGATATTGCGGTCAATATGATCCAGGCCCAGCTTGTCCACATCCATCAGGTCCAGGGCCTCCCTGGCCACCTCCTCGGTGATCCTGCCGTCATGCTTTACCTGGGCAAAGTCCCGGACCCTCTTCAATATACGGTTGGCCAGTCTGGGAGTTCCCCGGCTGCGGCGGGCCAGCTCCGCAGCCCCCTTCCCGTCGATCTCCACTCCCAGGACCCTGGCGGAATGCTGGATAATCAGTTTCAACTCTTCAATGGAGTAAAATTCCAGATGATGAATCATACCGAAGCGGTCCCGCAGAGGAGCTGTCAGAAGCCCTACCCTGGTGGTGGCTCCCACCAAAGTAAACCTGGGCAGGTCCAGACGCACGGAACGGGCTGTGGGCCCCTTGCCGATCATCACGTCAATGCAGTAATCCTCCATGGCGGGATACAGAACTTCCTCCACCTGGCGGCTTAAGCGGTGAATCTCGTCCACGAACAGAAGATCCCCCTCCTCCAGATTGTTCAGGATGGCGGCGAGTTCCCCCGGTTTCTCAATAGCGGGACCGCTGGTTACCTTCAGACGCACTCCCATCTCATTGGCGATGATGGCGGCCAGGGTGGTCTTGCCCAGACCCGGGGGGCCGTAAAACAGCACATGGTCCAGGGCATCCCCCCTCTGCTTTGCCGCCTCGATATATATTTTCAGTGTCTGTTTTACCTTGGACTGTCCAATGTAATCCGCAAGCACCTGGGGCCGCAGAGAGCCTTCAATCTTCACGTCCTCCTCGGTCAGGTTGGTCTCTATCATTCTCTTTGCCATGTTTCCGTTTCCTGCATATCCCAAAACAGTCTGGGATATTGCATCCATTCCTTCTATATTTTGTAATAAATCCGCATACGCCCTCCCGGCAATAGGAATTGTCGGAAAATAGCGGATTAGGGCAATTTCTGCTTTAGAATATCTTCTTTAACGCCTGCTTTAGCAATGCGGAGGAATCCAGGCTGTCCGCGTCCTCCACCTGGCTTAGCGCCTTCATGGCTTCGGTCTGCCCATAGCCCAGCGCCACCAGGGCCTCCAGGGCCTCCCGCATGCCGGGATGATCCAGAACGGCTCCCGCGCCCATTTCACTCCCATGGGCCGCCGTTTCTTTGGAAAGCTCGGCACCGGCGTAGTCCAGCTTGTCCTTCAACTCCAGCACCAGGCGCTCCGCCGTGCGCTTGCCGATGCCGGGAGCCTTGGAGATGGCCTTCACATCCTGGGCCAGGATCGCAAAGCGCAGTTGATCCCCGTCCATCACAGACAGCAGCCCCAACGCACCCTTGGGACCGATGCCGCTGACGGTAATGCACCGCTTGAACATCTCCAAATCCCCTTTGGAGAGGAAGCCGTAGAGCCAGAACGCATCCTCCCGGACGCTGGTGTATGTATACAGCCTGGCCTCCTGCCCTATCCCCGGCAGCCTGGCCGCCGTCTGAGCCGAAATATGGATATTTATCCCTATATCATGCACGTCTATGACACAGCAGTCCTCCGCAATATCCGCAACAATTCCTTTAACATAAGCAAACATGATTCTCCTCCAATGGCAGCCGCCCTGCTATGTATTTTATCTTCCCCTGTCCCTCCGCGTTTCGGCGCACGCCCTGTTCTAAAGCTAAAGTGCAAGGCGCTTTGCTTATTTTACCATATGCGAACATATGTTTCAAGCCTTTTCCACTACAGCCTCCCCCAAGCCCTTCTGCCGCCGCATTCTGTGATATACCACCAGGAAGCACAACAGATGCACCCCAAAGGTCAGGCCCCAGCTGATGGGATAGGATACATACAGCATCTCCAGGCTGTGATAAGCCTTGAAGACGGTCATGACCCACACGATTCGAAACAGGCAGGCACCGGTCAGGGACACCAGCATGGGCATGATGCTGTAGCCCATACCCCGCAGCGACCCCACCATCACATCCATCATGCCGCACAGGGCGTAGGAGGTACAGATGTAGGAGAGACGCAGCATCCCATACCGGATCACCTCTGTGTCCGGGGAGTATAGCCTTAACAGGGTCCCTCCCGCCAGATAGACTCCGTTGCCCATGAGTACACCCACTGCAATGACACAGCCTTGACAGATCAGCAGGATTTTTCCCATCCGTTTATACTGTTTGGCACCGTAGTTCTGCCCTGTGAAGCTGATACTGGTCTGGTGCAGGGAATTCATGGCTGTGTAGACAAAGCCCTCCAGGTTCTGGGCCGCCGTGTTACCCGCCATGGCGACAGAGCCAAAGGAGTTCACCGAGGACTGGATCAAAACATTGGAGATGGAAAACAGCGCTCCCTGCATTCCCGCAGGCAGGCCAATCTGGATCATTTTTAACATTTTGTCTTTCACAATACGCAGTTTTTTCAGATCCACCCGGTAATCGCTCTCAGTGCGCATCAGGCACAGAAGTACCAGGATCGCTGAGATGGTCTGGGAAATGATGGTGGCCAGCGCCACCCCCGCCACGCCCATGGACAGGGAAATCACGAAAAACAGGTTCAACACCACATTGATGACTCCCGCTATCATCAGAAAATACAGGGGCCTTCTGGTATCCCCCACCGCCCGCAGCACTGCGCTGCCAAAATTGTAGAGCATCATGGCGGGCATCCCCACAAAGTAGATGCGTATATACAGCACCGACTGGTCAATCACATTTCCCGGGGTGTCCATCATCAGCAGCGCAGGCCGGGACAGGGCCAGCCCCACGAAGATCAAAATCACGCCGCTGACAATAGATGTCAGTATGGCGGTATGTACCATCTCTTCCAGTTCCTTTTTCTGCCCTGCCCCATAGAATCTGGCCACCATCACATTGGTTCCCACGGACAGGCCCATGAACACGTTCACCAGCAGATTGATCAGCGAACTGGTGGACCCCACCGCCGCCAGGGCGTCATTGCCGGCAAAACGCCCCACCACCACCACATCTGCGGCGTTGAACAGCAGCTGCAGAATTCCCGACAACATCAGCGGCAGGGAATACAGCAGAATCTTGGGCAGCAGGCTGCCGCTGCACATATCCATCTCGTATTTTTTCTTTTTTACGGAAACATCTTTCATGATAATCCCTCCATCATAGATCCGAACTCCATACTGCAAATATTTTGCCCGCCGTCTGCCTGCTGCCTGTCCTTTCCTTTTGTGTCATTCCCCACTGCCTGAGAAGCTTCAAACGGCAAGTTTAGCAATACCATACAGAGAGCAGCTTCCAGCCGTAATCCCATCGGCATTCAATAAAATGACCAAACATAAAATCCGCATTCGTCAGGCAGCAGCAAATCTCTCTGCCAGCCGGATGCAAAACAAAGGAATCAAACACCAATTTCCGCCACATGCTCTCCGGCAAATCCTTTTTGAACGGAAATTCAAGAAATGCCTGATGGATTAACCTGTCTGCATTTTTGACAGCATAGGCTAATTTATCCAGATACAGATCCACCATACTCTCATCCTTCTCTTCGTATTCCGTCCAGATATAATAGCCATATGGTTCAGAAAAAGGGCTGACAAATCTGTTATTCTGCGCAATGATTTCGTAAACCTTTTACCGCATCCACGTCCATGATATTGTTTTACTCTTTTTCATCAAAAGAGTCACCCCCCCATATTACCTAATTACTCTTAACGCAAATCTATTTACATGATAACACATAAGTCATACTTTGAGGAGATAATTTTATTTTTGAGGTACATTATCAGTCCTGACAGAATGTCGTTAAAAATCGGAAAGCGCGCTCCACAGCCGCTTTCCGATTCCTTGTTTTACTTGTTGTTGATGTAGTTGATCAGCCCCTCGGCGGCAATGATTTTTTGCATGAACTCAGGGAATGCCTGGCCTTTAAATTGGGTTCCCCTGGTGCGATTGTAGATCATACCGCTGTCAAAGTCCACCTCCACCTGGTCTCCCGCCTCTATACCCCTCACGGCCTCCGGGCACTCGATGATGGGCAGCCCGATGTTAATGGCGTTGCGGTAGAATATCCTGGCAAAGGTCTCTGCGATCACACAGCTTACTCCCGCCGCCTTGATGGCGATGGGCGCATGCTCTCTTGAGGAGCCGCAGCCAAAGTTTTTGTCTGCCACGATGATATCGCCCTTCTGTACCTTTTTCACAAAATCCTGGTCGATATCCTCCATGCAGTGTGTTGCCAGTTCCGCCGGGTCCGAGGAATTCAGATACCTGGCGGGAATGATTACGTCTGTGTCCACATTGTCTCCGTAACGGAAGACGGTTCCTTTTGCTTTCATATAGTATATAGCCTCCCTATTCTTTCATATTATGAACTTCGCAGTCCCCCGAAGTATTCGCCTGCCTGTGCGCTGTGTTGCCCGGTGGACCGCTGTTCCGGTTTACATCAGTTCCTACAGCTGTTCCGGGCTGGAAATCTTTCCCGTCACGGCGCTGGCGGCGGCCACGGCGGGGCTGGCCAGGTAGATCTCGCTGGTCACATGTCCCATACGGCCCACAAAGTTGCGGTTGGTGGTGGAGACACAGCGTTCCCCTTCAGCCAATATACCCATATAGCCGCCCAGGCAGGGGCCGCAGGTGGGAGTACTGACAATGGCTCCGGCCTCAATAAAGGTTTTCAAAAGCCCCTCTTCCATGGCCTGCATATAGATGGCCTGGGTGGCGGGGATCACTATACAGCGCATGCCTTTTTGCACATGACGGCCCTTGAGTACCTCCGCCGCCGCCCGCAGGTCCGAAAGACGCCCATTGGTGCAGGAGCCGATTACCACCTGGTCTATGGCGATATCCTCTGTGATCTCATCAATGGTATGCGTATTCTCCGGCAGATGGGGAAAGGCAATGGTGGGACGCAGGGCGCTAAGATCAATGGTGTACTCCTGGTCATAGGCCGCGTCTTCATCCGCCTCATAAATCCGATAGGCTCTGGTGCTGTGTTCTTCCATATAGGCTTTTGCCTTGTCGTCCACCGGAAAGATCCCGTTCTTGCCGCCGGCCTCAATGGCCATGTTGGCGATGGTGAAGCGGTCGTCCATGGACAGGCTGGCGATACCGTCCCCCACAAACTCCATGGATTTGTACAGGGCACCGTCCACGCCGATCATACCAATGATATGAAGGATCACATCCTTGCCGCTGACCCATTTGGGCAGCTTGCCCGTGAGATTGAACCTGATGGCCGCAGGCACCTTGAACCATGCCTTGCCCGTGGCCATGCCTGCTGCCATGTCCGTGCTTCCCACACCGGTGGAAAAAGCCCCCAGCGCGCCGTAGGTACAGGTGTGGGAGTCCGCGCCGATGATCACGTCACCGGCCACCGTCAGACCTTTCTCCGGCAAAAGCGCATGCTCTATACCCATCTCCCCCACTTCAAAGTAGTTGGTAATCTCATTCTTTCTGGCAAACTCCCTCACGCATTTGCAGTGTTCTGCGGATTTGATATCCTTGTTGGGCACGAAATGATCCGGCACCAGGGCGATCTTGTCCTTGTCGAACACTCCCTGCACCTTCATCTTGTCCATCTCCTTGATGGCCACCGGGCTGGTGATATCATTGCCCAGCACCAGGTCAAGCTCTGCCTCGATCAGCTGGCCCGCCTCAACCTTGTCAAGCCCCGCCGCCGCTGCCAGAATCTTCTGTGTCATAGTCATTCCCATAGCGTCATCCTCCTGATATGAGTCCCGGAAAACCATGCCTTAGAGCTACGGCTCCAGATACACTGATTTGAGCTGTTCCCCTCCGAACCCGTTTTCGGTTATTCTTCAACTATATAATATTTATATTTTCCATAACCTTAAATTATGGATCATCCATCACATCGCAGTGTGCCGGCCCGCTCTCTTATGCGCAAGTCCTCCGGCGGAATACGAGCATGTCCCGTCCGGGGCACAGCCTCTATTCCCGGAAAATATATGTTTGATGTTTGCCATAGCCGTGTGTTATGATATAATACCTAAGTGAAGTATCCTATGCAGGGCAGGAAGAAGGGACAGCCTTTTACAATAATAATTCTGCCCTGCATAGGCTTCTTCACAATTGTACCTGCGCCAAAATACATGGCAGCAACGCAGCATGGATATTTCAGATTATGGAAAGGTGTCCGCCATGAACCAGCTAAATCTGTATCACATTTTCTATACCGTGGCCCAATGCGGCAATATTTCCGCCGCCGCCAAAAAGCTGTATATCAGCCAGCCTGCCGTGAGCAAATCCATTTCCCGGCTGGAAGAATCTTTTGCCTCTCCCCTGCTGATCCGCAGTTCCCGGGGAGTTACCCTGACAGAGAACGGCCAGCTTCTGTACAAGCATCTGGCGACTGCTTTCCAGGCCATCCGCCAGGGGGAGGAAATGATCAGCAGGAATGACCTGCTGGGTGCCGGCAGTCTGTCCATTGGAGTCAGCACCACGCTGTGCAAATATGTGCTGCTGCCCTATCTGCAGGAGTATATCGCCGCCAATCCCTATGTCAAGGTATCCCTGTCCTGCCAGTCCACTCATGAGACAATAGCCGCCCTGGAAAACGGAACGCTGGATCTGGGACTGGTGGGGGAGAGCGACCGTCTGGAAAGCAGCCATCTGGCCTTTCTCCCCATCCGGGAAATCCATGATATCTTTGTCTGTTCCCCGGAATATCTGGGCATGCTGCGGGAGCAGACCGGCGAAAGCGTGGATCTGCTGGCCCAGGGCACTTTTCTTCTGCTGGACAAAAACAATGTGACCCGCCAATACATGGATAAGCATATGCTGCTGCAAAACATCACCATGGAGCATCAGGTCGAGGTCACCACCATGGACCTGCTCATTGATTTCGCCCGCATCGGCCTGGGGATTGCCTGCGTCATCGGCGAATTTGTCCAAAAGGAATTAAAAGAAGGCTCCCTGGTGGAATGTTCCATCAGAGAGCCTGTACCCTCACGCCGCATTGGCTTTGCCTTTCCCCGGTCCGCCAAGCCTTCCGCAACGATGAACGCCTTTCTGGGGCAGGTCAGCGATGCCCTGTAAAATATTGTCAGCCTAAAGCTGACCCCGTTCCAGTACCCAGGTGGTGCTGGCCGTAAACAGATCCCCGTCCACCGTCACCGAAAACTTTCCTCCCATCAGTTCCGTAAAGCTGCGGACGATGGCCAGTCCCAGGCCGCTCCCCTCGGTGCCCCTGGAGG
>CAMWSA010000132.1 GCA_947176785.1 uncultured Lachnospiraceae bacterium | reverse complement strand
TGCCGGGCCAGGGAGCAAGGGGATAGCAGGCAGAATGCCGGGACAGGGAACAAGCAGGCAGCCTTCCGAGACAGATAACAATGGGATGGCAGGCACCATAGCGATGCAGAGAGGGGAGAGGGACTATGGCGGTACTGGAATGGATACGTTTTTTGGCGGGAGCAGCGTTATTGCTGATGGGCCTGGGTACATTTATTATAGAAATGATAGGCGTGTTCCGCTTCCGTTATGTGTTGAACCGTATGCATGCGGCGGCCATGGGGGACACTCTGGGAATCGGCTGCTGTATGCTGGGGCTGATTGTTATATGCGGATGGAATTTCACCTCATTAAAGCTTTTTCTGGTGATCCTGTTTCTGTGGCTGTCCTCCCCCACCTCTTCCCATCTGATCGCAAGGCTGGAGGTGACTACGGACGAGGAGCCGGAGAAGCATTACCGCAGGATGGTGATGCGGGAGGGACATGCAGTGGAACCGGAGGAAGGGAAGAGCGCCCCTGCGGGCCAGGCGCGGAGTTTATAGTAAACGACTAACAGGAGGGCAGTCATGACAGTTTTTACATGTATCTTATTTCTGTTCCTTATCGTGTGCGCAGTGGCGGCAAGCCTGTCTAAGAGCCTGCTGAACACGGTGCTGATCTTTATGTCCTACAGTCTTGTGATGTCCATTATCTGGGTGATCCTGGAAGCCCCGGACCTGGCTGTCACGGAGGCGGCGGTGGGGGCGGGCGTCACCACGGTGCTGTTTGTTCTGACTCTGAAAAAAATCCATGCGATCATGGGGGCGAATGCGGCCGAAAAAGAGGCGGAGAACGAACTGGAGTACAGGAGGAGGCGAAATTCGTGAGCAGGAAGGTGCCTCGTGAGCAATATGAGAAAACCTTATCTTTTAAACTGAAAACCTGGCTGGAGGGCAGCCGGGACCCCTATGTGGGCAATCTGGAGATGAGGCCCCAGAGCCTGCGGCAGGAGGACGAGGCCGTGCGGCGGCGGCTCCAGGAGGACAAAAAGCAGGCGCGGGACCGGGCCTATGACACGGAGCATAACCGGGAGATGGTGCTATTTAAAAAGCTGTACCGGATCTTCAGCCTGTTATTCTGTGTCTTTCTGGTGTCCATGCTGCTGATCGGGGTGGCGGACCTGCCCCCTTTTGGGGAGGCGGACAAGCCGGTGAATAATGAGGTATCCCAAAGGTATATCGAGAAGGGATTACAGGAGACGGGGGCGGTAAATATCGTCACGGGCATGATCCTGGATTACCGGGCCTTTGATACTCTGGGGGAATCCCATGTATTGTTTATTGCCACCTGCACGGTGCTGATCCTTCTGCGGGCGGATCAGGAAAAAGGTAAAAACGGCGCAGAGGAGTGGGAGGCAAACGACAGGGCCTACGAGCCGAAAAATGATGTGATCCTGCAGACGGCGGCAAGACTGTTGGTGCCCTTTATCATTATCTTTGGCATCTATATCATCCTCTGCGGCCATCTGGGGCCGGGAGGCGGTTTCTCCGGCGGCGCAGTGATCGGGGCAGGGCTGATCCTGTATGTCAGTGCTTTTGGTTTTGCCAGGACGGAACGGTTTTTTACCGCTAAGACTTATAAATGGATGAGTTTTGGGGCGTTGGCCTGCTATTGCCTGTCCAAGACCTATTCCTTCTATACAGGGGCCAACCACATGGAGAGCGTGATCCCCCTGGGCACCCCGGGGGCTATTCTGAGCAGCGGCCTGATCCTGCTGCTGAATATCTGCGTGGGCGTGGTGGTAGCTGGCACCATGTATACCTTCTATGTGATGTTCCGCAAGGGAGGCTATTAGTGCAGGAAGAACTTCTAAAGACGGCCCACAAAGGGTGGGCCGCCAAGAGGTTCTAAGTCCTGCACTGAAAGAATGCCGGAAACGAGGCATTCTTTAAAGGGAAGGTGCAGGAAAAATGCCTGAGAAGGAGGGGAGTATATTGGATTTCGGGAATTTAGTCCGCAATTATGGCGAGGCGGTAGCCATGATCCTGTTTGGCATCGGCTTTTCCAATCTGCTGTTGCAGAAGAATCTGATCAAGAAAATTATCGGGCTGAATATAATGGACACGGCCACGTATCTGTTTTTGGCCCTGAAAGGATATATTGACGGACGTAAAGCCCCGGTGGTGGTGGATGGCGTTCAGAGCGCAGAGGCTTATGTGAACCCCATTCCCAGCGGCCTGGTTCTGACGGGTATCGTGGTGTCCGTGTCGGTGACGGCGCTGATGCTGTCCCTGACAATCCGGTTGTACCGGCGGTATCACACCCTGGATTTGGACGAGATCTCCACGCTGCTGAAAAAGGAGGAAAAGTGATGGATTTCATTCGCAATTTCCCGTTTTTCTCCATTGTCCTGTCCCTGTTTTCCGGCCCCCTGTCCTCCATTCTCGGGGGGAAATGGGCAAAACGGGTAAACGTGGCGGTGATCGTGCTGTGCGGTATTCTGTCCGGGGCGGTGCTGTGGTATGTGTGCCGTACGGGGGAAGCCTTTGTCTATAGCATGGGACATTTTCCCGCTCCCTGGGGCAACGAGATCAGGGCGGGCATACTGGAGGCGCTGATGGCAGTTTTTTTCTGCGTGGTTATGCTGCTGTGTATGCTGGGGGGCATTCGGGAGAGGGAGGAGGAGATCGAAGCCTCCAAGCAGAGCCTGTACTATATCATGGTGGACCTGCTGCTCTGTTCCCTGCTGGCGCTGATCTATACCAATGATCTGTTCACCGCCTATGTTTTTGTGGAGATCAATACCATCTCCGCCTGCGGCCTGATTATGATTAAGCAGAATGGCCGGACTATCGAAGCGGCTACCCGGTATATGATTATGAGCCTGCTGGGATCGGGACTGCTGCTGCTGGGTCTGTGCTTCCTGTATGATCTGACCGGACATCTGTTGATGAGCAATATCCGGGAGAGCGTCCATGCGCTGGCAGCCGGCGGACAGTACCAGAGGCCCCTGCTTGTGGCAATCTGCCTGATGTGCGTGGGGCTGGCCATCAAAAGCGCCCTGTTTCCCTTTCACACCTGGCTTCCGGACGCCTACGGCTACTCCACCGTTTCCTCGGCGGCAATTCTGTCATCTCTGGTGTCCAAGGGCTACATTTTCCTGTTGGTGAAAATTTTCTTTCGGGTCATCGGGTTTGATGTGTTCAGCGGCAGTAAGGTGATTCATGTGCTGTTTGTGTTCGGGATCGCGGGGATGATCATGGGCTCCGTGGATGCAATCCGGGAGAGCGATATCCGGAGGATGATCGCCTACTCCTCGGTGGCCCAGATCGGTTATATCTACATGGGCTTCGGCCTGGGCACCACGGAGGGAGTAATCGCCAGCATCTATCATGTGATATGCCATGCGGCCACCAAGTCCCTGTTGTTTGTGGCTGCCTCCGGCATTACGGACGCATCCGGCGGCAGCAGGTATTTTAAGGATTTAAACGGCGCGGGACGCCGTAACAGGCTGGCGGGGGTGGCTTTTACCGTGGGTTCCCTGTCCATGGTGGGTGTGCCCATGTTTGCAGGCTTTATCTCCAAGCTGTTCTTCTCTCAGGCAGCGGTGGGACATAATATAAAGATGCTGCCTACACTGATGGCCCTGGCGGTCAGTACCATATTGAATGCGGTGTATTTTATGAAGACAGTAATCCGTATTTATTCGCCCCTGAAAACCACGGTGACAGATGAAAAAGCCGCAGAGTCGATATCCCGGGAAAGAATGGACGGCAAACCCGCCGGGCTGCCGGAGGGCTACAGGGAGATTACGGTGAGACAGCAGCCGGTAAAAGCGGCGGCCATGATTCTGTTTATCCTGCTCAATATGGTGCTGGGCCTGAACTCCGAGCCACTGGCTGGACTGATTGAGCGTGGGCTGGATATGTTCTCGTGACAGCGGACGGTTAAAGGCATCAAAGAGTGCGGCACTGATTGGTGTAATATCATAGGCACAGCAGGAGCCTGGCTTAAGCCGGGCAGGAGTCGGCTTCGGATGAAACGGAAAGCGAGAAGCAAATCAGGCTCTGCATATGCGGAAAGAGGAAGATATGGGCAGTCTGTGGATATTGAGTCCTGTTTTGACGGTGTGGCTCACAGGGGCTTTCCTGCTAATATGGTCTTTTGCAGATCATTTGGCGGGAAAAGAATCCAAGGAGCAAAAGGCGGGGAGAGTAAAACAGGATCCGGCGGGAGCTATGCCGGATGAATTATCATATGAACAGAGAACCGGGGTGGTACATGGCCTTGCCATAGGCGCTCTGGCGGTGGCAGCCATATTGACATTATGGGTTGCCTGGAGCGGCGACAGAAGTGCTGTATTGTTTTACCTGATGGAAGATATCCCCATATATTTCCGGATAGACAGTATGGGTAAATGGTTTGTAACGCTGGTGACAGTGGTGTGGTTGCCGGTGGGAATATACAGCACTCTCTATATGCGGCACGAGGGTGAAGAAAAGAGGTTTTTCGGCTTTTATCTGCTGCTCTATGGCGTGCTGGTCTGCCTGGATTTTGCGGGAAACCTGGTGACCATGTATTTGTTTTATGAACTTATGACATTCACGTCATTCCCATTGGTGCTGCATGGCGGCAGCAGGGAAGCCATTATGGCGGCGCTGAAATATTTGTTCTATTCCCTCTGCGGCGCTTATATGGGACTGTTCGGTATCTTTTTTCTTCATCGGTTCTGCGGAAACCTGGCCTTTGTCCCAGGAGGGATTCTGAACCAGGAGGTAATAGGCCGGCAGGGAGGCATTCTCCTGGTGGCAGTGATGCTCATGCTCATCGGATTCGGTGCCAAGGCGGGAATGCTCCCCCTGCACGCCTGGCTGCCAACGGCCCATCCCGTGGCCCCGTCCCCTGCCTCTGCGGTCCTGTCCGGCATCATTGTAAAATCCGGCATACTGGCGGTCATCCGGGTGGTCTACTATATCGTGGGCCCGGATTTCCTGCGGGGAACCTGGGTGCAATATACATGGATGGCCCTGTCCCTGACAACCGTATTCATGGGTTCTCTGCTGGCTTATCGGGAACCGGTGCTGAAAAAGCGCTTGGCCTACTCCACAGTCAGCAACCTGTCCTACATTCTCTTCGGCCTGGCAGTGTTGACTCCCACAGGGTTTACAGGGGCCCTGCTCCATGTGGCTTTCCACGGGGCGGTAAAGTGCGGCCTGTTCCTGACGGCAGGTATTTTCCTGTTCTGCTGCGGAAAAACCAAAGTGAAGGAGCTGACAGGCATAGGGAAAAAAATGCCCGTGGTCCTGTGGTGCTACACCCTGTTTTCCCTGGCCCTTATCGGAATTCCGCCCACCTGCGGCTTTGTGAGCAAATGGTACCTGGCCCAGGGTGCCCTGGAGGCAGACTTGGGTCCCTGGAGTTACGCAGGCCCGGCCATACTGTTGACCAGTGCCCTGCTGACCGCCGGTTATCTCCTGCCTGTCGTCACAAGAGGATTTTTTCCTGAAGAACCCATGGAATCTGAACAGGACGTAAACATACCGGATAAGGAAGTATCGGGCGATGGCAGGGAAAGCACGGCCAATGCCGCAGAATGCCGGGAGCCCAGAGCGGCTATGCTAATCCCCTTGCTGCTCCTGGCAGCCCTGGCGCTGGCCATGGGCCTGTTCCCTAACGTTCTTATAGAATATGCCAGCCAAATTGCCGGGATGGTTTTATAGGATATTATAAGGAGAAGGTAAACCATGCATATAGCAGTAATGATAATGGTAGTACTGCTGCCCATTCTGGGCGGCATCCTGATCCCCATGCTCCCTTTCCGGGGCAGAAGGGAAATGCTCTGGTATATAGAGGCCCTGGTGCTGATCAATTCAATCCTGGTGCTTACCATGCTGCTTTTCCAGCCGGAAGAGGCTTTTGTGCTGTTCCGCTTCACCGGAAACCTGCGGGTCAGCTTTCACCTGGACGGCATGGGCAAAGTATTTGCGGCTATGGCGGCGGCGCTCTGGCCTTTGGCGGTACTCTACTCCTTTGAATATATGAAAGAAGACAAAAGCGAAAAAAGTTTTTTCATGTTTTATGTAATCACCTATGGGGTAACGCTGGGAATTGCCATGGCGGACAACATCCTGACCATGTACTTTTTCTTTGAAATGATGAGCCTGGTGACGCTGCCCCTGATCATGCATACCCGGACCAGGGAGGCGGTGCTGGCCAGCCGCAGTTATCTGTACTATATGATCGGCGGCGCTGCCTTCGCGTTTATCGGCATGATTTTTATCCTTTCTTATGGAACCACTTCAACCTTCGTTCCGGGAGGCGTGCTGGATCTCAACAAAATAGGGGGCAAGACCAATATGATGCTTCTGGTGTATGTACTCTGTTTCCTGGGGTTCGGGGTCAAGACCGCCATCTGGCCGGTCTCCAGCTGGCTGCCCAGGGCAGGGGTGGCTCCCACGCCTGTGACAGCCCTTCTCCATGCGGTGGCGGTGGTCAACACCGGCGCTTTTGCCACTATGCGCATTACCTATTACAGCTTTGGAACCGGACTGCTGCGGGGCACCTGGGCCCAGAGTGCGGTAATGCTCCTGGTGATTTTTACCATCCTGTACGGTTGCAGCCGGGCATTAAAGGAAACGCATATCAAGCGCCGCCTGGCCTGGTCCACGGTCAGTAATCTTTCCTATATATTGTTTGGGGTGGTGCTGATGAGTCCCCTGGGCTTGGCCGGGGCACTGTGCCATATGCTGTTTCATTCTTTTATGAAAATCGGATCCTTCTTCTGCGCAGGGGCGGTGATGCATGTGACAGGCCGCAGCTATGTGCATGAACTGGACGGCCTGGGGCGGAAGATGCCGGTGGTCTTTGGGATCTTTACCATATGCGGCATGGCTCTGATGGGTGTGCCGGGACTGGCGGGCTTTGTCAGCAAATGGCAGCTGGCCCAGGCGGCAGTCGCCAGTGAAAATCCCCTGGCGTGGGCGGGGGTGGGCGCACTGCTGGCATCGGCGCTGCTAACAGCCATTTATATGCTGACAATTTCGGTGAGGGCCTTTTTTCCGGGAAAAGAATTTGACTATGACACAGTCTCCGGTGTGAGAGAGCCAGGGTGGATGATGCTCTTGCCGCTGGTGGTATTTGTGACGGTGATTGTGCTTTTTGGCCTGCACTCCCGGCCCTTTGTGGAATATCTGCAGAGTGTGGCATCAGTGCTGCCAATAGAAGACATAAGATAGGGCAAAACCAATACGGGATTTTATACACTAAAGTACTCTATAAGTGATTATTGAATACGGATTTTTATGCATTATGACAGTGTGAATCTCAAGATTTGCCCCACCCTAATCCTAATAAGTGGAAGCAGGGAGAGAGGAGCGGCTATGATAGGGCATGGCATACAGTGGCGCGGCTTGGCGGATATGGTAAACAGGGGCTTCAGACCTGACGGTGTGGCGCAGATGCCATCTGCACCAGGCGGAAACCTCAGTCTGGCCGTTCTGATATTTCTGCCCTTTTTGATGGGGCTTGCAGTCTACGGAGCAGGCCGGGCAGGCGGCAGAGAGCGGCATGGCCGGGATATCTCCCGGGCCGGGCGTGTCCTGGCCGTCTGTACCGTGACAGCGGAACTGCTGCTGGTATGTCTGCTGGCAGGCATATTTTACTGGAATTCCCGGATCATGCCGCTACATCTGTACGAGACTACAGAGACGGCCCTGGAATGTACAATTCCCGCTGTCTGTGGCTTCGGGCTGCAATTCCGCATGGATGGGCTGCGGCTGATCTTTGGGGTGGTGGCTGCGCTGATGTGGTTCATGACCACACTGCTGTCGGGGGAATATTTTTCTCATCACCGGCATGTGAGCCGCTTTTACCTGTTCCTGTTGTGGACTCTGGGGGCCACCATGGGCGTGTTCCTGTCGGCAGACCTTCTGACAACCTTTGTCTTTTTCGAAGTGATGTCCCTTACCTCCTATGTGTGGGTGGCCCAGGAGCAGAACGCCCCCTCCCTGCGGGCTGCGGAAACCTATCTGGCGGTGGCGGTCCTGGGGGGCCTGGTCATGCTGATGGGGATTTTCTTGCTGCATGGGGAACTGGGTACTCTGGAGCTTGCCGGGCTTTCCGCCGCGGCAGCAGGCTGTGAAAATAAGAAGATTTTGTATGCCGCCGGAGCCTGTATGCTGGTGGGCTTTGGAGCCAAGGCCGGAGCTTTTCCCTTGCATATCTGGCTGCCCAGGGCCCATCCGGTAGCGCCGGCACCGGCCTCGGCCCTGTTATCCGGCATATTGACCAAGACGGGGATCTATGGAATATTGATTTTAAGCTGTCAAGTGTTTGCGCATGACGACAGATGGGGGATGGCGGTCCTGGCGCTGGGAGTCATCACCATGGTACTGGGGGCGGCGCTGGCGGTGTTTTCCCTGGACTTAAAGCGGACTCTGGCCTGCTCCTCCATGTCCCAGATCGGCTTTATTCTGGTGGGGATCGGTATGCAGGGACTGCTGGGGGAGGAAAATGCCCTGGCAGTACATGGGACGCTGCTGCACATGGTGAATCATTCCCTGATCAAGCTGGTGCTGTTCATGGCGGCGGGCGTTATCTATTTTAATGTGCATGAGCTGGATCTGAATGTGCTTCGGGGCTATGGGAGAAAAAAGCCGCTGCTGAAAGGGATATTTTTGACGGGGGCGCTGACCGTTGGAGGTGTGCCCCTGTTTGCCGGATACGTAAGCAAGACCCTGCTGCATGAGAGCATTGCGGAATATGGGGGCGGCGGCCTGTTTACCGCCGTGGAGTGGATATTTCTGATTTCCGGAGGGCTGACAGCGGCCTATATGACCAAGCTTTTTGTGGCGATCTTTTTGGAAAAAAACCGGGATGCCGAAAGGCAGGCGGCCTATGAGGAGAAAAAGCCCTATATGAACCGTGTCACAGGCTTTGCCCTGACTGCCAGCGCCGTGGCGCTGCTGCTATGGGGGCTGGTACCCGGGCTGACCATGGACCCGGCAGCCCGGCTGGGGCAGGGCTTTATGGGGCTGGCGGAGGCCGGGGAAAAAGTGGCCTACTATGGCCTGGGCAATCTTTCCGGGGCACTGGTTTCCATTGGGATCGGCGCA
>CAMWSA010000131.1 GCA_947176785.1 uncultured Lachnospiraceae bacterium | reverse complement strand
CTGCTTCCGGACAGGGCAATCCCGCAGACACTGCCGCTGCCCCCCGGGCCGCCTTGGACGAGGCTTTTGAAAAGGGCAAAATTGCCGGGCTCCAGGAAGCCATCCTGGCTATCATGAGCAAAAACGGCCCCATCACGGATCAGATGCGGCGGGATGTTGCCGACAATGTGTATCATGACTCTTTGATCAACTGGATCAAGAGTTTCAGGTAGAGCCAGACTAAATATTTATTGTATTTTTGAGGCGTACAGGGCATCACACAGTATCGTAGGCCCGGCTTGCGATATGCAGGAGCAAGGCATGTTTGACATTACAATTTCCAAATAGAAATCGGTTGCATTATCAAAGACATAGCATATGCCAGGAGGAAGCAAATGACAGATCTGGGAATGCCCACTCTGATTGAGGTGCCGGAGCTTGAAGCTTGCGCGGCGCTGTGCGCCAAGCTGGGGCTTCAGTTTGTGGAACTGAACATGAACCTGCCAGAGTATCAGGCTGACAGCCTGGATGTGGGCCTTCTGGCAGAACTCTCTGGGAAATATGGGATTTACTACACCATTCACCTGGACGAGAATCTGAATGTCAGCGACTTTAACACCCACGTAGCCGATGCGTATACAAATACTGTCCGAGAGACCATCTACATTGCGCGCAAGCTGCAGATCCCTGTCCTGAACATGCACCTGTCCAAGGGCGTCTACTTTACGCTCCCCCACCGGAAAGTGTTCCTGTTCGAGGAATATCTGGACCACTATCTGGAAAGCATGCGCCTTTTCCGGGATAAATGCGAAAAAATGATTGGGTCAGGCAATATAAAAATCTGTGTGGAAAACAGCAGCGGATACACCGCCTTTCAGCAGCAGGCCCTGGCCCTGCTGCTGGAGAGTCCGGTGTTTGCGCTGACCTTTGACATCGGCCACAATCACTGCATCGGCGGGACAGACGAGCCTGTCATCCTGCAGCACCGGGACCGACTTTGCCACTTCCATTTCCATGACGCCCTGGCTAAAAAGGACCATCTGCCCCTGGGCACCGGAGAGATTGATTTGCAGAAATATCTGCAAATGGCAAACCAGCACGCTTCTCGGATTGTCCTGGAGACCAAGACCGTCTCCGGCCTCCGGGAGTCCGCCGACTGGATGAAATCCCATTTTACTTAAAGCCGGAAGGTTTCATCGCTGTCGGGTGCTTATTGTCCGGTCATCCACTTGACCATAATGCGCACCCATACAGCGCCCACCCATTCCCGTCCGTCTCTGCCAATCTAACCCGGACAAACCGAAACCATAATTTTGCCATAATGCGCAAACTCTTGTTGTTAAGCGACTAAATTCTATAATGCAATAACCGAACCGGACGAGGCGCGGAGCATGTTATCCACTATGGTTTCCTCGTCCTCCTCCAGTCTGATATGCCTTTGCACATCTGATAAGGGCAGGGACTTGTGAAGCAATTCCATATAGTATTCAGCCTTATTGTCATCCGGAGAAACCAGGGAGTCTTTTATAATTAAAACTATTTCTTTCATCTCATCCCTGCTCAGATCACGTATACAGGGCGGCTCCGGAATCAATGCATTTTCCGCCAGGCTATCCAGCTCCGTCCACCCCCAATACTCATAAAAATGCATTGCAGAATGTTGTTTCCCTGTGATGCGGTTCAGTTCACTTAGTTCATGGCTGCCATCGCCGGCAGGACTGCCCGCTATCTCCTCGATCAGTTTTTTGACTAGATCCAGCTTCTGCCCGTCTATCTGGGGATAATTTAAAATTTCTCTCATCGTTTTCTTTCGTCCTGATCTTTTCATATTTTGGCGTTCCGAAAAACATCACTGCCGATTAATTTCATCCTCTTTCAGACAATCCATATACTCCTTTATCGCCTGCTCAATTTCATCCCAATTTTCATTCAGTTCGGCGTATAATCCTGTTTCACCCTTTCCTATCATATCGTAAATCGCAGCAAGCAATTCTGCCTTTAAGCATCTGCTGCTGCAATCAGCAATCTCCCTTTCTCTCAAAAGCTGTGGATATCTAAGTCTCTTTCTCACTCTTTTGGAAAAATAGTATTCTAATAGATTGGGCGGGATTCCATTTCTTCGATCTTCACCCAAAAGCTCTCTTGCCATGCGGATTTCAAGCCCTTAAATATTCTGAATGCCGGTATTCCAATGCTTTTCCTTCACTCCCTCCACTCCACCACATCCTGCATCCTCTTTCTTGTTCCGGCCAGAAAATTCCCTTCCGCATAGCCCACCACCATGGCGGCGTAAAGCTCGCCCTCCACATTAAGCCAGATTCCCAGTTCCTTTTGGGCAAAAAAAGTATTGCAGATCCACAGGCTTCCCAGCCCCTGCTCTTCGGCCGCCAATGACATGTTTTCCAGCGCTGCGCCTATGGATTGGGCATTGCAGATCTCTGAGACCTGCTCGTCCACCGTCATGCTTTTCCCAATCTCCGCTCCCAGGGTATTTACCACAAAAATAATGACCGGGGCCTGCCTCATGATCTCCAGACTCTGCCACGCCCCCTGCAAATGTTCCGCGCTCTCCGGCAGAAACGGGGCGGTCTTTTCACGCTCCAGCCCCTTCTCCATCATGTCCAGCGCCTCCGCTTTAGCCCTGCCGGTTGCCACGATGAATCTCCAGGGCTGGCGGTTTTTAGCGGACGGGGCCTGCATCCCCGCTCTCAGGATTACCTCTATGGTCTCACGGGACACTTCCTCCGCCAAATATCTGCGGACGCTCCTCCTGCCTTGTATGGCCTGCATGACCCTGCTGTTTTTCTGCGTTTCCGCATCCCGAATCCACTCCCCATGACCAAATATCTCCTGATACCTGTTCTGCAATTCCTCCATATAGCAATCATGCATGTGATCCAGATAGATGCATTCATCCACAATATGCTTCAAAAAATAATCGGAGCCGCAGGGCAGAAGCACCACCGCACCACTGGCTGTCAATTCTTTCAACGCTTTTAAAAGCCCAGACTGGCACATCTCATAATAGAAATCACTTGTTTTATAGGGGGCATAAAATATTCGTTTACCCTCCGCATACCCCAGTGCCGCACTGGCTCTCCAGCGCTCCCCGCTGAGTTGGAAGAGCTTCCTGTCCTGCCTCGACGGTTTCAGAAAAAATCTGTTCTGTATATCAGAAAAACTATCTGAAAGCCCATTTCTCTTTATGGCCTTCTGAATGGCTTTTATGACCACTGCATTGCGGTATCGCTCTTTTGATGACTCCAGATTCCAGCTGAGCTTTGCCAGATCCGGCATGCTCACTTCCTTTTCGTCCACAGAGATGCTGAGTTCGTCCGTAGTCACCCTGCCCCCCAGCAAATAGGACAGATACATACAACCCTGGCCATATTCGCTGATCAGTCCATAGATCTTGCCGCTCTCCAACCGCAGATTGCGGTACCTCAGGCAGTCACAGACGCAATCTTTCCCAAAATATGCCAATCCGCCTGCCATGTTCCCCTGTGTTACGGCTACTTTTATGCTGAATGAATCGTCTGCTTTCATAACTCCCCCCATCCTCTTATGTATGCCGGCCCTTCCTGATCCACCACATATCCCCCGCCGCAAAGATCTTTTCCGCCACCCGCCGCACCAGTTCAATCTGCCACATATCTTGCATGATATCCTTGTCGGCATGAAAGCTTTGCAGGGCCGAAGGCGGAAATGCTCCATTTATCCCCGCAAAATACATCTTACCGATGATAAATCAACACTATGTCGTTCTCTCTGATCTGACTGTCCCCTTTGGGCTGGATATTCTTATTACCCCTTTTCAACATGATCACATGGCTGCGCCGGGAGATATCCAGGTCACGAACCTGCATACCCACCCAGGGATGCTCCCTCTCCGCCACCACTTCCTCCAGGCTGGCCTCGATACGCAGGCGGCACATACTGCCCAGCACCATCACATCTCCGGCCTGGACCTTCAACTCCCCCTGCGGTATCAGCACGTCCCTGTCCCGCAGAATCGTTGCCACATACAACCCCTGGGGCAGTACAACCTGCTCCAGAGACTGTCCGATAAAGGGATGTCCCACCGTGATCTCCAGAGTCACAAAATCTGCGTCCAGACTGGCGGCTGTGCCATTTTTAATGCTGGTATAGTACTCCACGAACCCCGCCGAAATAATACCTGTGGGAATAGCCACCATCCCCACTCCCAGAAAGGCGATGACTATAGCCATGGCCTGGCCTCCCACCGTGATGGGATAGATGTCCCCGTACCCCACCGTCAGCAGCGTGGAGACGGACCACCAGATGCCGGAAAATGCATTGGAAAAATGCTCCGGCTGGGCCTCATGTTCCAGGCCGTACATGCACAGGGAGGAGGCCATCACCAACACCAGCACCAGAAAGATGGAGTACACCAGCTGACTGCGCTTCTCCTTCAGAACCGTGGTAATCACATGGAAAGCATCATACTTGGCATTGATCCGAAACAGCCGCAGAATACGCACCACCCGGAACATGCGGAATGCCACCGCGCCACTGGGGAACACAAAGGGCAGGAAATAGGGCAGTATGGTAAGCAGATCCACGATGCCGTAAAAGGAAAGCACAAATTTCAGCATTGCCCGCCCATGTCCCGTTTCCGGATACAGATACCGGGCTGTCCACAGCCGCAGAATATATTCCGCCGTGAAAATGACGATGGTAACCAGTTCCACGGTTTGCAGCAGGGCTTCGTACCGGGCCAGCTGCGCAAAGGTCTGACAGAATGTAATCACGATATTCAAAAGGATCACAAATACAATCAATACGTCAAATGCCAGGCTGGGCACATCCGTCTGGTTCCCGATCTGTATGATTTCAAAAGTACGCTTTTTGGCTCTTTCCAGATTTTTCATATTCCCTCTTCCCTTTTCCCCGTTTTTGTGTTATTCTATATATATGGAAGCATAGCTCAGCTGGGATGAGCGCTCGCCTGACTAGCGGGAGGCCAAGGGTTCGAGCCCCTTTGCTTCCATTTTTTATTGTCCTGAAAACCTTGACAATACGGGCTTCTGTAAGTATGTATACCATTTGCCATCTTTGCCCTCCCATATCTTATATGGGTGCTTCTGCAACACTTCTTCTCTCTTCATAGCTTCCATGCTATTCTGTACCCCACTGATATTAACCATACCATTATTTATGATAAAACGCAATATGTCATTCCCTTGCCCATACTGCAAATAATCTGTCTGTAAGTTTATTTTCGTATTAATAATGTCACCTTACAAAGCCGTTTAATATTTTCATAGCGCTATCCGTCTGTCCAATAACTTTAACCGGATTTGCTATCTGTTGCCCATCACATCCTTGTTTAGACAGAAAATCGTAGTTTTTACATTGTCATTCAGGATCAATTCTCTAAAAAACATCTTTCTTTTATTACTTGCCTCCTTCTGCTTCGCCGATGATTTCAAGCAAGTAAATTTCACAAGGCGATAAGCTCATATTTTCAGTAGATAAGCTATTTGCAAGTTCAGCAGACTTGTCTATGAGCATTTTTTTGATATCTTCGCCCGCAATTTCTGCTTCGCTTAGACCATTTAAGTAATTTTGCATTTCTTCTTTGAATGTCAGAAACGCCTGGTCTCTCTCTGCTACCGTTACAAGCTTCGGATCGTTGATGGAGTAAGGAACATTTGACTCAACGATACAGGTAAACTCATATACGGAGTTCCCCTCATCGTCCAAATAGTCGCAAAGTCTGCTCTCCTTTGATATAGTAATAAAAAATGTAAATTCTTCTCCCCTATGTTCACAATACAATTCTTCAGCCGAAAAAGACATTGTTGTTGTGAAAAAGTCATAGTTTACGTCATCGGGAGATATGGTGCTTATCACATCGGCTATTGCCGCAAGAAACGCTGTTAATTCATCAGGTGTCGAAGCAAGTGTCGTGTTAAAATCGGCTATGCTCTGCTGTCCGTAGTCCTCGGTCTTGTATGCAATCAACTTTTCGTATGCAGCAGACGCATTAGAGGAAACGGTCGGGCCTGAAGCCCCATTTGTTGAAGTTCCAGGCTGGCTGATAGAAGGTTCGCTGCTTTGCACGGTAGCATTGTTTTGTTCGGACGAAGAATTTCGTCCTGCGCACCCTGTTAGCGCACTTACTGTTAAGAGGGTAACAAGGATAATTGGTAAGCATTTTTTCATAGTAAAATCTCCTTTCTGCGAACAACGTTTTTTGTTATATATCATTTTCCGGGTACAGTTAAAGCATACCGTCCTAACTTGAATTGATTTTGAATTGAATATGTTTTTTATGTGGAGATAGAAACGGCGGCAAGCTAAGAGCCCGCCGCCTTTGAGATATGAAGTGCTAAAACTGTACGGAAACGATAACGCCTTGAACCGTATTGGCAATTTCAATTTTTGCACCATGCAGGTCAAGAATCGTTTTCACAATATACAATCCTAATCCTGTGCCGCCTGTTTGCCTGTTTCTTGACTGATCTACCCTATAAAATGCTTCAAACAATTTGGGGATATTTTCGCCCGGGATATGTACGCCTGTGTTCTCAATCGTAAGATTGGTTATTTCCGTCTCTTTCCATAACTTTATGATTACTTGATTTCCGGCTCCCGAATATGCAGCCGCATTTCCCAAAAGATTATCTAATACTTTTTGAAGTAGTTGTATATCCCCTAAAATATAAACCTCCGGGGATATGAATTGTTCGATCGTCAAATCTTTTTGCATAAACAAATCTTCAAACACTGCAAGGCGGTCATTTATGAGATTACTAAGATTAAGCTTGCACTTTTTACAAGTATAGCCCGAAGTATCTAATCGGGATATTGTTAAAAGTTCTTGCACCATTCTCTCCAAAGTATCAGTAACTTCTAATGCTTGTGCAAGATATGTTTCCCGGTCTTTATAGCGTCCCACTTGATAGAGCATACCCTGAAGCTGCCCCTTGATAATGGTAATAGGCGTTTTTAATTCATGGGAAGCTGCCGCAAAAAACTCTACACGCTGTTTTTCAAGTCGCCTTTCCATATCAATATCTGCTTGCAGCTTTTGGTTAGCTTCTTGTAATTCTGAAAGAGTTGTTTCCAATTTCCGGGAGAGTGTATTTAGGCTGTCAGATAACACACCTATTTCATCAGTACGCCCAGCAGAACAAAAACCGCTAAAATCCATATCTGCCATCTGTCTTGAAAGTTTACTCACTTTCTTAATGGGCACAGTCATATACCACGAATAGAAAAAGGATGAAATGATTGAGCCAAATAATACGACAATACAAAGCACTGGAAGAGTTCTTTGTATAGCTTCTTCCGTCTGTGTACGCTTCGCGGTATTCCTTGTCAACAATAAAGTATAAAGCAAATCACTATCAGCAAATGAAGCTGTGTAGGTATTTGATTTTTCAACTTTATCAAAATCCGTAATCTGCCCACCGGCAAGTTGGTTAAGATCATGTAAACTCACTTCCTGTCCGTCAGACTGAAAGAAGTGCAGTTCAAATTCATTTTCATATAGTTCCTCTATCAGTTCAGACATAGATTCAAGCCAAATATAAGCATTTTCCCTTTCGACCCCCGATAAATCATATGGCAAAAAGCTAAGTTCCAAATCGGCATCTCCCATATCATATTGATAATTTTTGGGGGCTGCCTGTAAAATGAAACTATATGTTGTAAAGCAACACACCGTTATCAACAACAGTGTCAGAAAAAAAACTTTAACAGATAATCTGCTTTTAATTTTCTTTATCAATTCTATATCCCACTCCTCTAATCGTTTCTATGTAATCAGCGGCACCAAGTTTTTTCCGTAGGTTCTTTATGTGCGTGTCAATAATCCGTTCTTCCCCGAAAAATTCATACTTCCATAGGGTCTGCAACAGGTTTTGCCGTGTCAAAATTCTGCCCTTGTGTGTTAGCAGTTCTCGCAGTATTTCAAATTCGCGGGGTGTTAAATCAATGTATGCTTCTCCTGTATAAACTTTGTACCCCTCTAAATCCAGGGTCAAGTTTTTATAGTTCATAGTCAGTGGCGTATCATTCTGCTTTGATGAACGGCGTAGAACAGCGGCGATTTTCCGTAACAGTACAGGCATGGAAAAAGGCTTTGTAATATAATCATCAGCTTGCAAGTCTAAGCCTTTAAGCTGGTTCACCTCGTCGTCCAATGCTGTAAGCATGATTATAGGCACATCTGATTTTTGCCGGATAACTTCGCAAACACCATAACCGTCAATTTTGGGAAGCATAATATCAAGCAGTATCAAATCAAATGCCTGTTCAGAATATTTTGCAAGGGCTTCCACACCGTCAGCCGCCAATACAACATTATATCCGGCTTCCCGTATGAAATCATGCAGCAATGCCTGTATAGATAGATCGTCCTCAACAATTAAGATTTTACTCATAGCGCACCTCCTAACCGTATTGTAACAGAGTTATTTGAAGCTATTGTGTAGATTTGAATTTTTTCGTATTTTATCGGTCGGTTTTTCCGAGTCCTTTGGTATCAGCCACATCTTCGTCAGACAGCTTCATGCGGTGTTGTAGGTATTGAGAGGGAAATCAGAAGGTTTGGGATACTTCCGAACAAGCAAAATCTGTCCGACAATCAATAGCGCAGGCAGATAGATTTACGGAAAAGGTGCCCTTTTCCTATGCTTGCACCAAGGCCTCTCATTTTATTAACTACGGAAAGGAAGGAAAAAAATGGAATGGGAACCGGAAATCAAGGACAGCGAATTTGTACAGCTGAACGGCGCACTTTATCAACGATATCTATCGTTGACTATGGACAACAGGTGCCGTGCAGGAAGGAAAATCTAATCGGTCGTGCATATAGAAAAATAGCTGCTTAAGATCTCTCCTAAACAGCTATACGACCCAGATCGGACTCGAACCGACGACCTCCGCCGTGACAGGGCGGCGCTCTAACCAACTGAGCCACTAGGCCATAAAACAAATTAAGTTGTAAAAGTGGACCTTCGGGGACTCGAACCCAGGACCGACCGGTTATGAGCCGGTTGCTCTAACCAACTGAGCTAAAGGTCCGTAACACTGAAATCCGTAAAACAATGACTCCAACGGGAATCGAACCCGTGTTACCGCCGTGAAAGGGCGATGTCTTA
>CAMWSA010000130.1 GCA_947176785.1 uncultured Lachnospiraceae bacterium | reverse complement strand
GAATACCCGCTCCCCCCGCTCTATTTTCAGGGGACACCCCTCCTCCTCCAATAACGCCATCACAGCCCGGTTGTCAAAGCTGTAAAAGGCACTGTATAAAAACCTGGCGTTAGTCATCACATTTTCAAACAGGCTGTCCATGTCCCCGGCGTTGGTCACATTGCACCTGCCCTTGCCGGTTATAAACAGCTTTTTGCCCAGCTTCTCGTTCTGTTCCAACAGTGTCACCCGGGTCTTGTCTACGGTTTCACCGCCGGTCCCTGTCTGCGCTGCCGCTATGGCCGCCATCATCCCGGCCGCCCCGCCGCCAACCACAATCACATGCATATGCACAAACTCCAATCCGCCCGCTGTAGCGGGATACTATTATACACTAACTCCCAACGGCCCGCTTCAGCGTGTACTTAAATCTGGATGGTGAAAATCCTTTTTCACCCCAACCGCCACGATTCCACTCTGCGGAATCTCAAATCTGTACGGAGAATGCCCGTATTTTGGGCATTCCCCTGTGTGAGACTTAGTACTTCTCCACGAAACAGCCTCTGCTGTGAGTGGCTGAAAGTACTTCTCACACTATTCTTCTCGCCGTAGCGAATAATTCAAGATCGGCTCATCGTCGATAAAATTGATCTCGTCATTCAGGTACACCTGATAATTATTCCAGGTCTCCTCCAGCATCTCCAGGTTCCGCTTTACTTCCTGGGGACATTTCAGGCACATGGCCACCACCAGGGCATTGATCACACTCAGGGGTGCCACCAGGGAATCCACAATGGATACCATATCACTGCGGGCCAACAGATTGCAGGAAGAATACAGGTTCATGGGAGAATGAATGGTGTCGGTGATAGCGATCACCTTGGCGTTTCTGTCATTGGCAAATTCCATGGCCTTGAGGGTACGCATGGAATACCGCGGAAAACTGATGCCGATAAAACAGTCCTTCCCGCTGATCCGAATCATCTGCTCAAAAGTCTCGCTGACACTGGTGGTCTTTAGAAGCACCACATTGCCCCTGATCATATTCAGATAAAAATGTAAAAACTCCGCCAGCGGCTCGTTGCTGCGCAGCCCCATAATATAGATATGATCCGCTGTCAAAATGATGTCCACCGCCGTCTCAAAAGCCGCCGCATCCAGATGCTCTATGGTGTGCTGCAGCTTGTCCATATCAGCCGTCAGCACAGATGTCAATATCTCGGATTGGGTGCTGTGCCCGTATTTGGCATCAATCTTCTGGACACTGCTAAGCTTTGTCTGCACGCATCCCTCCAGCGCCCTCTGGAACTCCGGATAGCCCTTGTAGCCGATTCCCGCCGCAAAGCGCACCACCGTGGATTCGCTGATCCGCAGGGCATCTCCCAGCCGGGCCGCTGTCATAAACACGGCCTGATCGTAATGCTCCAAAATGAAGGAGGCGATCTTTTTGTGTCCCTTGCTCATGTCCCCATACTGTTCCCTGATCCTGTCAAGTACATCATATTGCATCTGCAATACTCCTCCGCCCTCTTCATTTTATTTGGCAAACTGTCCGTAGACCTGTTTCAGCAACGACAGGGTCTCCGCATTGGACAGATCATAATCCCCGGTCAATGTCATGCAGGCACTGCCGTGGATAAAAATCCACATCCGTGTAAAAACCTCCTCCGGGCGGCTGCACCCCTCGGCCCTGGCTCTGTTGATCTCATACAGCACATTGCCGTCACCGCCATTCAGGATATCATATGTACTCCTCCTGTTTTCTCTATGGGAGAGAAAGAGCAGTTCAAACAGGTGGCCCTCCTCCCTGGCAAAAGCAATGTATGCCATTCCCAGATTAACAAAGGGTACATGAGCCATCTGTGGATAGAGACTGTAATAATCTTGAAAAAATAACGCTGCTTTCTCATAGACCGCATCCCACAGTTCCTCCATGTTCTTATATACACGGAAGATGGGCTGCGTGGAACATCCTGCCTTGGCGGCCACCTTCCGGGCGGTCACACTGGCAAACCCCTCCTTGCGGGTCATGGCAAAAGCGGTGTCCAATATCTGTTCTATGGTAATGCTTTCTTTTCTGGGCATAGTATTTCTCCTGCTGCACCACGACGTATAACACTCGTTATTCTACAGGAAGAAGTATCGTTTGTCAATATTTTCTTCCATCTATAGGATATGGATTTTTCTATATAAATCTTAGCGGCCCCGCAAAATAGGAAACAGGTCACATCCTGCCGCTTGTGAAAGGCTGTGACCTGCTTTACGCTTACATCTATAACGCTTCAGAACCAATGTCTTTTTGTAAAAAACCTTATAATCCGTGCCCGCATGGCAGTTCCCCCCCTTTTGCCGCCGCACGACAGATTAACTTTCTACTTTCTTTTTATGAGCAAAAAGACCTGCCCCAACAGCCAGAAGAATAATAAATGCAAATAAGGAAGCAGCACTGCCGCCTATTGTAGCCCGGACAGGAGCATCATAATAAGACGATTGATCAGAGAAATAAATTGCAACCCGGTATGCAAATCCGTTTGGGACAATAAAACCGATTTCCGAACCGATGAAAAAGCAGGATACAAACCCATAGATCACACCCGTAACACTTGTAATGATAATGTTTCTGCTTAAGTTGATTATGATTGCTCCCGCGCAAACGGTTACAGGTATTATTATGGCAGCTTCCAGCAGAAAGCCAATGGCTATTGCCAGAAGCCCGGAAATATCTGCGGTGACTTTTCCCGTAATGCCTAACCCTCCTATTAAACAGAAAAACAGGAGCAAGAGCAGCATGGCAAATAGAATACCAATGAAAAGGGCAACCAGAACTTTGGTCAAAAACAGCTTATGTTTCGGATAGCCATAAGTAATCCAGTTGATATAAGTTTTGTTTTTGTATTCTTGATAAAACAGCAAACCCACAAGGATAAACAATACCATAGGGAAAAACATTGCAAACTGGTTGTTCATAAAAAAGAACAGATCAGACAATGTTTTCGTGATGTCATTAAAGATAGCTCCCGCCCCTCCTGTTAATACAGGAAGCAGGGACAACAACAGAAGAAATAGAAAAGACCATTCTCGCTTTTGCTTGTAAAATTCATTTTTCATCAGCACAATCATTGGGCATCCTCCTCTCTGGAAGTTATAATTTTTTCATAAATGATTTCCAATTCCTGCTCGCTATAGCTGTTTTCCAAAATCTTCACAATGCGTCCATTTTTAATGAAGATCAGACAATCGGTAATAGCCGCAATCTCTGTGAGATTATGGCTTGATACCAAAATACAGCGCTCCCGGGATTTCAGACGTTCTTTTAAGAGAAGCCGGATTTCTTTAATTCCCATAGGATCAAGTCCATTTGTGGGTTCGTCCAGCAGCAGATACTTCACATTTCCTAAAAATGCACGGGCAATGCCCAGCCGTTGACGCATACCAAGAGAAAGCTGTGAAAAAAGTTTGTTTCTTGCTTCCCACAAATTTACCTGCTCCAGCGCTGTTTTAAGATCGGGGTTGTTGATTTTCAAATATCTTGCATGTAACCGCAAATTTTCTTCTGCGGTCAGTTTTGGGTAAAAAGCAGGGTATTCGATCAGGCTTCCAAATAATCGGCTGGAAACGGGCTGATTATCAGAAAGAATTTCCCCGGTATAATCTGTCAGCCCCAGTATAGACTTAAACAATGTTGTTTTTCCCGCACCATTCGGTCCAAGAACACCATAGATTTTTCCCAGTTCCAGTGTAACGTTGATATTATGAAGCAAAACAGCGTTACCTGCATTCAAATTCACATTATTGATCCGTAACATCATGCACCTCCATTACTGTGTGAAAAGAAAAGGCCCTTTTATCCCGTCGCTCAAAATCCCGCTGACAGCAGCCAAAATGCAGGCTGCAAGGGCAATCAAAGAAATAATTAAAACAAACATAGAAATCATATATTTTACCTCCTTGCTGTACATGGTAGCAGAAAGGTATATGATTTCTCTATGAAAATCCTAAGGAAAGTCTAAAGAAAAAAAGAACTGCCGAAGCAGCCCTTAATTAGCGGGAAATATAATTTTTATTTCAAAGTTTTTGTCATGCAGCTTTGCCGATATGCTGCCGCCCATTTTTTCTGTCAGTTTTTTTGCGATTGCCAGCCCCAAGCCCGTTGTCTTTTTACTCCGTGACTGATCTGTGGTATAAAACCTGTCAAACAAATAGGGAATATCCTCTGCGCATATCGTTTCAGAATAGTTTGAAACGGTTATCTGATAAACCTTCTCCGTTTGAAAAGAAGCAATTCTATATTCCCTGTCACCATGTATCAGGGCATTGTAAATAATATTTGAGAATACACGGCCCAGGGCTTCTTTATCCGCCCATATGATAAAGGGAGTATCCGGGATACGAATATCCAGTATCGGGTGTTTTTTCTCAAAGTCACTGTAATACATTGCAAGGACATCTCGCAGAAGGCTGTTTATATCTGCCCGCTGCCTCACAAGCTTTAATTCATTTGCTTCAATCCTTGCAAATTCAAATAGCTGGTCAAGCAAAACCTTTACGGCGGTAATTCTTTCGTGTGCTATTTCGACATACTCTCTCTGTTCCTGCGTTAATTCCTGTTCTGTCAATAATTGGATATATCCATTTGCAGTTGCAAGCGGCGTCCGCAAATCGTGTGAAAGGCTTGTAATCGTATCTTTAAACAGAGCGTTGCTTTTTTTGATCTGTTGTCCTGTGTCACGGTATCTTTCCAGAAGCAGATTGATGCTTTCTGCTAAATGCTCTGTGCTTTTATCAATTCTTTCCAATGTTATTTGTGCCCCTGTATCACGGGAACATAGAAAATCAATCTGGGTTTTGATGCTGTTAATCTGCCTTTTTTGAATCGCCATTTTTGCAAACAGCCCCACACTGCATATCATCAGGGCCAGACAAAAAAACCACATAGGCTTACCTTCTTTCCTGTTTTCGCAAATTTGTTTTCCGATAAATCCAATATGCTGCCCCAGCCGGTAAAAAAATATAGGCTGCAATAGTAAGCAAAACAGGAGGTAACTGGCTTATAGACAGGTTGATCTCCATTTGATCAGACAGCCCTACAATCCAACATTTATAAAGTGAATACTCCAAATTCAAAGCGGTGCTTATTTTTGTTAAATAGAGATACAGTGTTCCTAAAAGGAAAAACATCACAGCTAACGCAATATTGCGATAAGGCAGCAGGCAGCTTAACAGCCATAGGAATGAGGAATAGCCAATAAAACAAAGAACCTGCAAGATCAGGTACCCACAAATATGAACAAACGAAATTTGAATATTTGTCTGCTTTATCCAAATAGCCATTATAAAGACATAGGCCATAAAAAAACTGAAAATAAGGTAAAAAAGAGTGGCGATCCATAATGCAGTCAATTTCCCAAAGAAAAAATCAAACCTGGATATTCCTTTCGCAAACAAGATTTCATGGATCCCTTTTTGATAGTCCTCTGCCACATAGGCCAGTTGGAAAATGGTTATTGGAATGACAAGACTATAGTCCGAAAACAGAAACTCTGTATAATCATTCAACGAAGCGATGCCCCCTGTCAGCCCTGCCGCTTTAACCGTATCATAATGAAAAGTCAAAGCATACGCAAACATAAAAAATGCAGACAGCATAAGGCAGAAAAAGAATAAGGGTTTTTTACGGATACGGTATAATTCACTTTGCAAAATCCGAAACATTTAAAGCTTCACCTCCGTTAATGCCGATAAAAATGACTGTGGGTTCATTCCGGCAATTCCAATTTCACATACTTCAATACCGGAAGATACTAATTTTGCGTTTATTTCTGCCGAATAGGACACGGGACAAAACACCCTGATTACATCGTCCCCCAGGACTTCATATTGTGGAAAATCGCTTTGAAGGATTGTGATTGCTCTCGCCACCTGTGGCGTTCTGATTTTTATGCAACGGCTGCATTCTTGATTTATTTGATCAGGCGTCAATTCGACTTTCAGCCTCCCGTCAGCAAGAATGCCATATTTCTTTACAATCCGGGAAGCGGGCTCATAATCCTGTCCCGTCAGCATAATGGTCATGTTTCTCTCTTCATTCAGTGAAGAAAGGGTTGACAGAAGATATTCACATTCCTGTGAGTCAAGTCCGTGAAATGGGTCGTCTAATATTATCATATCCGGCTTTCCTAATAAAGCTATCCCTATGCTTATTTTTTTCTGCATAAAGAATGGCAAATGGCATACTGCCTTTTTTTCGGTGAGGTTTAAATCAAGCGCTTTGTCAAATTCCTTTTCCAGTACCCCATAAGACAGCGCAAAATAGTGCAGCATATCCGAAACCGACATTTTACCCAGGGAATATGGTTTTTGCGGGACATAACCAATTCTGCGTTTTTCCTGCAAATAATCAGAATTCCCAAACAGCTTGATCGTTCCTGTCTGCGGAATGACTGCACCTGTCAGGACTTGCAGTAATAGGGTTTTTCCTGCATTATGCCCGCCGTACAGCATATAGATTTCCCCTCGCCTTACTTGCAGGGATACATCGGTTATTCCCTTGCGGTCATGGAAAACATAAGATACATTTTTTAGTTCTAAAGCCGCTTCTATTTGTACCATCCCTCACTGCTCCTGCATTTTGAATCCCAATCCCCATACAGTTTGTATATACTGTTCCTGCGGATTGGCTTTGATAAATTTCTTACGTAAATTGCTGATATGAACATTGATTGCATTATCATCACCAAAAAATTCTTCGTTCCAAACACTTTCAAATATATTGTTTTTAGTAAATACCTTGTTTGGAGCAGACATGAGTAATTGAAGTATCAGATATTCATACTTTGTTAAGCTGATTGGTATATCCTTGATCCTCACTTCCAAAGTGTCAGTATTTAAGGTTAAATCCTTGAAGCATAGGACGGTATCACATACCCTGTTTTTTTGAATACGCCGCAACACGGCCTCAATACGGACAAGAAGTTCTGCATTATCAAACGGTTTCACAAGATAATCATCCGCACCGTTTTTTATGAAATTTATTCGACTGTCAATATCCGTTTTTGCAGATATACCAATGACGGGAATATCTGCTTTCTTTCTGATTTCCTCCAAAACGGATTCCCCGGAAAGCCCGGGCAGCATGAGATCCAGCAGGATGAGATCAAACCGCCTCTTTTCCAAAATCAGAAGTGCTTCACTGCCGGAATATGCGGGAACTACATCATACTTATTTTGAAATAACAGCCGCTTTATCATATCGCTAAGCAATAGATCATCTTCAACCACCAAGATATTTGACATATGATTACGCCCTATCCTTTCTTCGCTTATCCGCTGGCTTCTCTGCATCCTTTGGTATCAGCCATAAGCGGCTGGATTTAGCCACGGCTTCCATACCTTTTGCCCATGCATCATTCAGATTTTCGCTTAACCAGATAAACCAGGGATATATACTAACGACCGCTAAGATTTTCCAATTCCTGTACGGCACATGCTGCATAATTGGGCAGCATGTGCCGTACAGGAAGGAAAAGCTAATCGGTCGTGGATATAACAAAGTCCCGGTTCTCATCGAACCGGAACTTTTATATGATGATATGGTATAAAACCTCTTATACGGGATATGCGCCATTCTTGGTGTCGGCCTGGGTCATATCCACCTTCTCCTGCTGGGCCTGGCGGTATTTGAAGAAATCTGTTGCCACCTGGGGGAACAGGGCATAGGACAACACATCCTCGTCCTGCTGCTTCCACTCCTTCATCTCGGCCTCCAGCTTATCCATCTCATTGCCCAGAGTGTCGGCAAATCGGCCGGTGAGCCTGGTCTCGCCAGGGATGACCTTGTCGATGACTTCCTGGCTCATGGGCTTGACGGTCTGGCCGTATTCGCCACGCAGCACTGCCTTGGTCTCCTTGGTAGCCATCTTGTATCTCTCACCCATCAGAACGTTGAACACTGCCTGAGTACCCACGATCTGGGAAGAAGGCGTAACCAGAGGAGGTTCGCCCAGATCCTTACGCACCTGGGGAATCTCGCGCAGCACATCATAATACTTATCCTCCGCATTCTGCTCTTTCAGCTGGCTCACCATGTTGGAGAGCATACCGCCGGGTACCTGATATAACAATGTCTTAATATCCACGCCCATTACCTTGGGGTTGAGCAGGCCGCTCTTCAGGCATTCATCCCTGTAAGGACGGAAATAATCGGCGATCTCTGCCAGCAGGTTCTGGTCAAAACCGGTGTCATAGGGGGTGCCCCTGAATGTCTCCACCATAACCTCAGTGGCGGGCTGGGATGTACCCATGGCAAAAGGACTCATAGCCGTGTCGATCACATCCACGCCTGCCTCTACCGCCTTTAAGTATGTCATGCCTGCCACGCCGGAGGTGTAATGGGTGTGCAGCTGGATGGGCAGCTTGGTGTTCTCCTTCATGGCCCCGATCAGTTCGGAAGCCTTGTAGGGTACCAACAGCCCCGCCATATCCTTGATACAAATGGAATCCGCTCCCATCTCCTCGATCTTTTTGGCCATATCAGCCCAGTATTCCAGAGTGTAGGCATCGCCCAGAGTGTAGGACAGCGCCACCTGCGCATGGCCCCTGCCCTCCTGCTTCTTCATCCGGTTGGTGGCGTTTACCGCCTCCTGCAGATTGGGCAGATAGTTCAAACAGTCAAATATACGGATAATATCAATACCGTTGGCGATGGACTTCTGCACAAAAGCATCTACCACATCGTCCGCATAGGGTCTGTAGCCCAGAATATTTTGTCCGCGGAACAGCATCTGCAGCTTGGTGTTCTTGAAACCGTCACGAAGCTTGCGCAGTCTGTCCCAGGGATCTTCCTTCAGGAACCTCAGAGATGCGTCAAAGGTTGCGCCGCCCCAGCACTCTACAGAGTGGTAGCCGACCTTATCCATCTTCTCCACGATGGGCAGCATGAAGTCAGTGGGCATCCTGGTAGCAATCAGAGACTGGTGAGCATCACGCAATATTGTTTCCGTTATTTTAATCGGTTTTTTAGCTTGTTCTGACATTTACGTCTCCTCCATTTATAGTTCCGCATTCGCCCCCTCAGTACCATCCCCGACGGAATAAATCCCGCCCATAACGCGGTCGGTATTTTTTCCAGGCACTGTGCGGGCGATTGCTGTTATAGTTCCGCATTCGCCCTCTCAGTACCATCCCCGACGGAATAAATCCCGCCCATAACGCGGTCGGTATTTTTT
>CAMWSA010000129.1 GCA_947176785.1 uncultured Lachnospiraceae bacterium | reverse complement strand
GCCTTTATCAGCGAAGATATTGACAGATGGGACGGGACGGAGGAGGAGATTCTGGAGGCCCAGAGAAAAGTGGTGGAAATCAGGGACCGCTGCTTTCAATCCTCATAGCTGCTCCAGGGTTCTTTTCCGTCCCACAGGCAGAAGGGGTCTTTGGAAGGCAGTATACTATCTTACTTTGCTCAATGGTTTTCACCAGTGCTGCAGAATTGAATGAAAACAGGTATTGCGCCGGATGGTCTGTGCCGTGAAAAAAGGAGATTGTGGATGAAGAAGAGCCTGATGCCCAAATTGACCAGAAGTCTGAAGATTGCGCTGGCGGCCACGCTGGCCATCGCTTTGGCCCAGGCGCTTTCGCTGCAATATTCCACCACGGCGGGGATTATCACCATACTCAGCATTCAGGGTACCAAGCTGGAGACGCTTAAGACTGCGGGCAAGCGGGCACTGGCCTTTCTCTGTGCGCTGGTGCTGGCGGGGCTGTGCTATGGGATGCTGGGATACAGTGTGTGGGTTTTCGGAATATACCTGTTTTTGTTTGTCCTGCTCTGTCTGGTGATGAGATGGCAGGAGGCCATTGCCATGGATTCGGTGCTGGTCAGTCATTTTTTGAGCCAGGGCAGCTTTTTCCCCGTGCTGGGAAACGAGGTGCTGCTGTTTGTGGTCGGGACGGGATTTGGCATTCTGGTAAATTTACATCTGCGAAGCCGGAGGGAGCAGTTTACGATGGCCTCTGACCGGGTGGACCGGCAGATCAAGGGCATTCTGGGGGACATGGCCCGGTGGCTGGCACAGAATAATCAATCCGTCGGCACAGGCAGTCATTCAGCCAGCTGCCCCATAGGCTGCGGGGAAAACTATTTTAATCCGCTGCGGGAGGCGCTTGGACAGGCAGAAGCCTGCGCCGTGGCCAACTATGGAAACGCGCCCTTTTCCAGAGATACCTATGAACTGGATTATGTGCGGATGCGGCAGCAGCAGGCGGTGATCCTGCAGGCGGTCTATGACAATATCCGGGGAATCACCTATCTGCCCGGGCAGGCGGGCCAGGTTTCGGAACTGCTTGAGCAGATCCGGCAGGAATATCACCGCTACAACAATGTGGAGGGACTGCTTTCGCAGCTGCAGGCGCTGCAGGCGGATATGCAGACCCAGGCCCTGCCCCAAAGCAGGGAGGAGTTCGAGGCCCGGGCAGTGTTGTTTTATATTCTCAAGCAGCTGGAAGAACTGCTTGAGGTCAAAAGGCAGTTTATAAGGGCCAGTATATAGAGACATAAGCCGGCGTAGTATAATTCTGGCCCATCCGGGCAGGGAGGAAATCCCAAATACTGATTGGTGCAATATCGCAGGCGAGGCCCGCGATATGCGTGTAGAGGAAAATATGAAGCAGAATTACAGACTCATTATTATGTATGACGGCAGCAGGTACTACGGCTGGCAGCGGCAGCCGGACCACGACACTGTTCAGGGCAAGCTGGAGGCGGTGCTTGAACGGCTGTGCGGTCAGGCGGTGGAGGTCATCGGCGCAGGGCGCACGGACGCCGGTGTCCATGCCCGGAATATGGCGGCCAATGTGGTGCTGGACGTGCCCCTTGGGCCGGGGGAAATCAGGGACTACCTGAACCGCTATCTGCCGGAGGATATCGCGGTCAGGGAAGTGAAAACGGCAGGCCCCCGGTTTCACGCCAGATACAATGCCACCGGCAAAACCTATTGCTATACCTGTTTTGACGGAATAGTGAAGCCGGTTTTTGACCGCAAGTATGTGTATGTGCTGGAGGAACCTCCGGATATGGATGCCATGCGGGAGGCGGCACAGCTGCTCAAGGGAGAGCATGACTTCCGCAATTTCTGCATGAATCCCCGGATGAAAAAATCCACGGTGCGGACAGTAGATCAGATCTGCATAGAACGGGAGGGAGACTATATCCGCTTTACGTTCCACGGCACAGGCTTTCTCCAGAATATGGTGCGGATCATGGTGGGAACTCTGCTGGAGGTGGGCTGGGGCCATATGAGCCTTTGGCAGGTACAGGAGGTATTGCTGTCTTCGGAACGACGCAAAGCTGGCCCCACAGCCCCGGCGCAGGGGCTTTGCCTGATGCAGGTGGATTATGACTAAGGAATTTTTTGTGACTAAGGAACTGTAAATCAATAACTTGACAGTTGGCGCGGAACAAATCTTCAGGCGCAAGGCGGAGGAATGAGGCGTTACATTAGGACGCCGATTGACGGTGCTGTGTGCCAGTGGAGTTCTTATAGTTAACGACATTAGAAATTTCGTTTTCGGCCCCGCAAAAGCTCTCATATATGGATTTTGTGAGGCAGAGAATGTTCCGCAATTGCCTATAACATATGAAATAAGAAAGGAAATAAAATGTTAATCGGTCTACTTGGAGAGAGCTGCACAGGTAAAACGACTTTGGCAAAGCAGATTAAGGAAGTATTGGGGGCAGAGATCTACAGTGGCAAAGACTATTTGCGGATGGCAAGGAATGAGAATGAAGCAAAAATACTTTTTGTTAAAAAACTGGAAGCGGCAGTTACAGGCGAGAATATCATTTACATTATTGCGGAAGGAGAGCAGCTTGCCCTGCTGCCGAAAGGCGCTTTTCGTATTCTTGTTACGGCGGAGCTGGAAGCAATCAAAGAGCGGTTTGCTGCTCGGATGAACGGTCAACTGCCGCCGCCGGTTGCCTCGATGCTGGAAAAAAAGCATGGCTGTTTTGACATGGAAGAACATCATATACAGGTTCACAATGGCCTTCCGGATGTTGACAGCATATGTCAGAAATTAAGGGAATATGAGTGAAAACGTAAAATAGAGTGTCATCCTGGTTAGATTGACACGCTCTTGCAGGTTATATACGTAAAAAGGCTTGCTTTAAGGAGAGGGGACAAGATGTTACAGGACTTCACAGCGCAATATCAGCGCAAACTGCGCACGCCCCAGGAGGCGGCATCGGTGGTGAAAAGCGGGGACTGGGTGGACTACACCAGCTGCCTGGGCAAGCCGGTGCTGCTGGATCAGGCTCTGGCCCGGAGGCGGGATGAACTGTGGGATGTGAAAATCCGGGGCAACTTGATCGACGGCCCCATCCATGTGGCGGAGTGCGACGAGAGCCAGGAGCATTTTACCTATCACAGCTGGCATTGTTCCTCTTATGAGCGTAAGCTCTGCGACCGGGGGCTGTGCTACTATATCCCCATGGTGTTCCACAACAATGCGGCTTACTATGAATTTTTTCTGGATGTGAATGTGGTCATGGTCAGCGTGTCCCCCATGGACAAGCACGGATACTTCAACTTCTCGGTCAACACCGGGGTGGCGGCTCCCATTGCCCGGATGGCGGATATCGTGATCGTGGAGGTCAACGAGCATATGCCCAAGATTCACGGCGGCTATGACGAGTGCATTCATATCTCGGAGGTGGATTACATCGTGGAAGGTTCCCATGTCCCCTTTCAGAGCAGCAGGCCCTTTGTGCCCAGGGAGGTGGATCGGCGGATTGCGGAACATATCATCCCCTATATTGTGGACGGGGCTACTTTGCAGCTGGGCATCGGCAGTATGCCCAACGCCCTGGGGGAGTTGATCGCCCGCTCCGATCTGAGAGACCTGGGGATGCACACGGAGTTGTGTTCCGACGCATATCTCAGCATGTACCGGGCGGGAAAGCTGACCAACCGGAAGAAAAATATTGACCGGGGCAAGGGCGTCTTTGGCTGCGCCCTGGGTTCCCTGGAACTGTATGAATGGCTGGACGATAACCACGGCATAGCCGCCTATCCGTTGGAGTATGTGAACCGTCCCAGCGTGATTGCCCAGATTGACAACATGGTATCCATCAACAGCTGTGTGGCGGTGGATTTGTACGGTCAGGTGGCGGCGGAGAGCGCCGGGGCCAGACAGATCAGCGGTACGGGCGGGCAGCTGGACTTTCTGATCGGTGCCTCCGCTTCCCGGGGCGGCAAAGCCTTTATCTGTATGAGTTCCGTACATACGGACCGTCACGGGGGAAAGCACTCCCGGATCAAGCCTCAGTTTGACGGCGATATCATTACCTCCCCCCGCAGCCAGGTGTATTTTCTGGCTACGGAATACGGAGTCATCAATCTGGAGGGACGCTCCACCTGGGAGCGGGCGGAGGCGCTGATCTCCATCGCCCACCCGGATTTCCGGGATATGCTGGTTCGGGAGGCCCAGGCCAGGAAGATCTGGAGGCGCTCCAACAGGAGAGGGTAGCGGTCCGCCGGGGTATGGTACAATGGGGAACTGATCAGGCAGGGGGTTCATGACGAATTGCTTGCGCTGGCCCGGCATCCGGTAAAGCTGCCGCCCCATCTGAAATCCGTGACAGAGTGGTATCGTTATTTGCAGTGTGACAATTGCCTTTCCATGATGGTGGCGGAGCGGGCCAGGGAGGCAGGGCTGTTCCTGCCGGGCTGCGACGGCCCCGCGCCTGCTATCAGCCTGGTGGTGGAACAATAGCCCGCAAAGAACACAAAGAAAACAGTCAGGAGTATTCAGCAGCAGGACAGGGATCAACGGTTGGAGGAGAAGGACGAGCAGTTAAGCCGGAAAGACCGGCAGATAGAGGAACTGAGGCAGGAGGTAAGGCGCTTAAAAGGGCAGCAGGATACAGATGCAAGGAGATGGTGCGAAACGGCGTAAGTATACCTCACATGGATCCCTCTCAAACGGTATTTTAGAGTCGGGGCCAGGCTTTCGTTTCTGCTGTTTTCTGCGGCTGCGCATTCTCTGTCAGAAAGTATAGCAGATTTTTTCCGTGGGGACAATCATTTTTACATTGAATTATTGATGAAACTGTGATAATATATAACTGTATAAACGGACAGGAGGATGATACTGCTATGTCCAAAAGAAACAGGCAATATATGGCAGTGGGATTATTCCTATTAATATTCGGAGCATTGCTGGCGCTTGCTACGGTTTATGATTTACAGGTAAGCTTTCTGCTGGCTTCGCCCAATCTGGTTCCTGGCAGATACTTTTCCACCAGCTTTCCCTGCAATCTGGTGGAGGTGGCGGCCATGGCCCCCATATGGGGCTTTGCCACCTTTGCCGCCTCCATCCTGGTGGTATACCTCCACCACAAGGGCGGTGCGGCAAGGGTGCTGGCGTTGCTTTTCTTCGGACTGTCCGTGTTTGCGGGAAGTTCTTTTTTGCGGGATATGATGAAATATCTGCTTCAGATTTTGGACAGAGAAGAGGTGATGAGGCAGATCTGGTTTAAATTGGCAATGACGGCCTTTGGCCTGGTGGTCACGGTGCTGATCCTGGCGCTGGCCGGCGGATGGATTCAGGCCCATATGCGGCAGATGCTGCCCTTTGCGCTGGCGATCATCTGTTCCTGCTGCTGTTTTCTGTTTGTGGAACTCATCAAGAATCCTGTGGGAAGGATGCGCTTCAGGGCCATGCATTATATAGGGGATTATTCCTATTATACGCCCTGGTATCAGGTGAGCAGTGCCAGGGCGCAGCTGGGAAGCCTGGGCCTTGACCGGGATTATTTTAAGTCCTTTCCGTCCGGCCATACATTTTCGGGCTCCATGGCTTATCTGGTAATTCTGCTGCCGGATCTGTTTGAAGGACTGCGGACAAAAAAACGGAAAATATTATCCTATGTGGTTCCCATAACCTACACGGGCCTTGTGGCATTCTTTCGTGTGGCGGCCGGCGCTCACTTTTTCAGCGACGTGCTGGTGGGCGGAACCATGGGCTTTCTGGCGGTGCAATTTTTCCGTTGGCTTTTTCTTCATCGGCTATGGAGAAAATTTTAGTCCTAATTTCCTATTTTTTAGCAAAAAATTATTTTCTTCTATGGACTTTAGTGATATACTTATTTTGGGATAGGTGGATTTTTCCCATAGGGAATACGAAAGGCTAAACAAGGTAAAATGAGATGACAGGTTTGATAAACTTGATGGAAGAAACAGTATTGACGAAGATTGACCAGCTGCTGCCCAATACGGATTATTGCAAATGTGACAGCTGCCGGATGGATATAGCCGCTTATGCGTTAAATCGTCTTCCGGCGCAGTATGTGCAGTCGATCAAGGGAAAAGTGCTGTACCGGTTTGCGTCCAGCCAGGTTCAAAATGATATCGAAGTCACTGTGGCTGTGAGCAAGGCCATTGATGTCGTGGGAAAAGCCCCTCACAAAAATGTCAATTATGTGGAAGAAAAAAGGTTATAGTCTGCGGGAGTGAGAAAGTTCCCGTGTTAATACTATAGGGCGTATCAGGCGGCTTTGGCTGCACATGCGTCCTATTTTTTGCTGCTATGAAAAAGTAGATAAATAATTGGATTTTATATGTTACGCTTCCCGTCAGGAGGCGTATAAAATGGATTACAAATTATTAGTGGCTGATGATGAACCGGATATTGTGGCAATGCTCGTATCCTTTTTTGGGAGCAGGGGCTATCAGGTTATGACGGCTTCCGACGGGACAGAAGCTTTAAAACAGGTAGAAAAGAGACCGGATCTTATTCTGCTTGACATCAATATGCCCGGCTTGAACGGGCTGGAGGTCTGTAGCCGTATCCGTGACCATATTGCCTGCCCTATCCTTTTTCTGACGGCAAAGATTGAGGATGCGGATAAGGTAAAGGGCTTTTCGGCGGGCGGGGACGACTATATTATAAAGCCGTTTTCGCTTACTGAGCTTGAGGCAAGAGTAAGCGCCCACCTGCGCAGGGAGGTGAGATATAATTTTGAAGCCTGCGTTAAATTTGCAGGAGATCTGACAATAGACTTTACACAGCGCAGCCTGTTTTATAGGTGTGAAGAAATTCCCCTTTCAAAAAAAGAATTTGATATTGTTGAACTGCTTTCCCAGAATCCGGGACAGGTGTTTGACAGGGAACGGATTTATGAACTGGTATGGGGGTATGACAGTGAAGGCGACAGCATTGTTGTGGCAGAGCATATCCGCAGAGTACGGACTAAAATTGCCGCCTGTACAGACAGAATCTATATTGAGACAGTTTGGGGGTGTGGCTACAGATGGGTGAAATAAAGGGTAAACTGGCAGAGCAGTCACTCCGTAAAAGCATTATTCTTTATATTCTCGTATTTGCCCTGACAGCACTCCTGCTTACTGCCTTTACTGCCAATATATGCAAACGGGAAGCACAGAATATCAGAGACCGCTATCCCATGTCCGGCCGCAAATACTATCTGACGGATGAAAACGGAAACAGGCTGGGCGAGGGGATGTATATAGGAACCATGACAGAGGCTATGAGTAAACAGGATGATCTGTTGATTTCGGCTTTGGAGATTATTCCGGTCGTGTCTGCGCCTGTTTATTCCGCATTATGTATTCTTGGGGCGACCCTGCTCTTTTACCGCAATAAATTGGAAAAGCCGCTTTCTGAGCTTAAGGCGGCTTCCGAGAAGATTTCCGATAATGATCTGGATTTTCGCCTGAAATATGATGCAAGGGATGAATTGGGACAGTTATGCAACTCTTTTGAGATCATGCGTTCTGCGCTTGCCGCAAATTTCTCTGAAATGTGGAGGCAGATTGAGGATCGCAAGAAGCTGAATGCTGCTTTTGCGCATGAACTGCGGACGCCTCTTACAGTATTGAAGGGCTATGATGAAATGCTGCAGGCCAGCCCTGACAGACAGGCAAGGGATATCGCAGTCACTATGGAAAAGCATATTATGCGCATGGAGCATTATGTGACCGGCATGGGTAAGCTGCAGCGGTTGGAGGATCTGCAACCGGAAAGGGAGCTTGTTCCCGTAAAGGAACTGGCGGCGGTACTGTATGACAGCGCGTCCATGGAGTGTCAGGCTCACGGGAAAAAATTATTTTTTCAGCAGAAAACAAATGCAGGGGAGCTGGAGGTTGACAGAAATTGTGTGCTACAGGTAGGCAATAATCTGGTTGCGAATGCTGTCCGCTATGCCCAAGCCGCCGTTATATTCTGCTTGGAGGAAACGGAGGAAGGCTTATTTCTGATAGTCATGGATGACGGAAGGGGCTTTTCGGAGGAGGAACTGCACAGGGCAGCCGACCCCTATTACACAGGGGAAAAGGGAAACGCGGAGCATTTTGGGCTGGGGCTTTACCTGTGCGGGTTGTTATGCAAGCGGCATGGCGGATGGCTGAAGGTAGAAAATCACCCGTCCGGGGCACAGGTTACAGCTTTGTTTAAATAGATAAAAAATTGGAATTTCTTGTTTAAAATCTCCTTATCAAAAAAAGAAAGGAGATTTTTTTATGGCTGTTTTAGAAGTGACGGATCTGAAAAAGTACTACAAGCAGGGGGACAATGTGACAAAAGCACTTGATGGTGTAAACCTTGCGATCAATGAGGGGGAATTTGTCGCGATTGTCGGAACATCAGGATCCGGTAAGTCCACTCTTCTTCACATGATGGGAGGTCTGGACATTCCCACATCCAGAAAAATATTGATTGGCGGCAAAGAGCTTTCATATAAGAATGAAGAAAGGCTCGCAGTGTTCCGCCGCCGGCATATTGGATTCGTGTTCCAAAACTATAACCTTGTCCCGGTCCTTAATGTATAACACGGCACATGATATTGCCCTTTATAACAGTATGAGCAGGGCATCCTTTTCACCTCAGGAGGAACAGAGCTTTACGCCGGGGCTTGTCGGGCGGCTGCAGGGGATAGAAGGAGTGGAAGCGTTTGGTATGACGAAGGTTGTGCCAATCTATGAGCATTATTCGGATGAAATATACGGTGACTGGATGGAGATCAAGAACGAATTTGAGCGGGCAAACGGAATGGAGCCTACGGATACGGCCATGTGGCTGGATAATCCCAAGGCAGCATTCTGGAGTCTGTTAGTCGGGATTGACAGCGATATTATTGAAGCCTATAACCGGTCTGCCGGGCAGCCGCGGTCGGCGCAACCAAAAGGCAGGCACGTACCCTGATCGCCTGGGAAGGGCTTTGGTATTTTGTATTTACGCTGATATTGTCAGCTACTGCAGGTTCTGGGGCAGATTTCCTCATATTCAGCGTGGTCCGGAAAGAACTGGGATTCGGGATATTCCGATACCCGGCACTGCCCATGATGCTTTATATGCTTTTGTCCCTTCTGCTGTGTATGACAATCCCGGCAGCAATTTATAAAAAAGCGGGAATCCGCAGCATTGTCGAACGGCTTCGGGAAAATTAGCCAGGATAGGTTTCCGTACTGGCGAAAAGGGCGGCTTACCGCCAGGGATC
>CAMWSA010000128.1 GCA_947176785.1 uncultured Lachnospiraceae bacterium | reverse complement strand
TGAAACAAATTTGCTTCCAAGCCCGTTTTTGTATATATTGACCAGTTCCGTCACTTGCTTCAAAGAGTTTCGCAATCGCCTAATCTGACAGCTGCCTGAAAGGAGAAAGACATGGCTATTCGTAATATACGGGAGATTGGGGAGGATATTCTGACCAAGAAATGTAAGGAAGTGACGGAGATGACGGACCGCACAAGGTATCTGATCGAGGATATGCTGGATACTTTGTACGAGGCTAACGGTGTGGGGCTGGCTGCTCCCCAGGTAGGCGTGCTGAAGCGCATTGCGGTCATTGACGTCACAGGGGAGGACCCCTATATTCTGATTAATCCCAGAATACTGGAGACCGGCGGGGAGCAGACCGGCTCCGAGGGATGTCTGAGTGTGCCGGGAAAATCGGGTGTTGTCACCAGACCCAATTATGTAAAAGTAGCGGCTCAGGACGTGGATCTGAAGCCCTTTGAACTGGAGGGCACGGAATTGTTGGCCAGGGCTATCTGTCATGAACTGGATCATCTGGACGGACATCTCTATGTGGAAAAAGTGGAAGGTGAGTTGACAGATGTGGTGGTAGAAGAGGACTAACGCATCGGATAGGAAGCAATATCCGATACTAAACCTGAAACTTGGCCGATACTATACCCACGAGCGCTGAGCTTTTCCGATTCCTGCACGCCCCATGCTGCATAATCGGGCAATGAGGCGTGCAGGAAGGAAAATCTAACCGCTCGCGGGTATAAATCGGAGTGTGGCCGGGAGTAAACCCCTGGTATGGTGGGAATGGGGAAAGGTTGAATAAAAATGTGTATTCAACTATTGATTTGAGTGTGCGCCGCAGCGCACGGATGGGCATAAGGATGAAAATTGTGTTTATGGGAACCCCCGACTATGCGGTGGGGGCACTGGAGGCGCTGATTCAGGCGGGACATGAGATCACGGCGGTGGTAACGCAGCCGGATAAAGCCAAGGGGCGCAGCGGTGTTTTGCAGTATCCCCCGGTGAAGGAATGTGCGCTGGCCCATGGGATTGTGGTGTTCCAGCCGGAACGGATCAAGCGCCCGGAGGCAGTGGCAAAGTTAAGAACCTATGAGGCGGATGTATTTATCGTGGCGGCTTTCGGCCAGATTTTGTCCCGGGAGATTTTGGATATGTCCGCCTGTGGCTGCCTGAACATCCACGCCTCGCTGTTGCCCAGATACCGGGGGGCTTCCCCGATCCAGCATGTGATCATAGACGGGGAGGAGCGCACAGGCATTACAATCATGCAGATGGACACGGGGATAGACACCGGGGATATACTGTACCGAAAAGAAATACCCATTGACAGGAAGGACACCTGTCAGACATTGTACGAAAAATTGACAACCCTGGGCGGCCAGGCCATCGTGGAAGCTCTGGAGTTGTTACGGCAGGGAGCGCTCACCCCTGAAAAACAGCGGGATGAGGACAGCTGCTATGCCCCGCTTATCACCAAAGAGATGGGACGGATTGATTTTGCGAGGGACGCCTTCTCCATTGAAAGACTGGTTCGCGGTATGAATCCCTGGCCCAGTGCTTATACTTCCTATCAGGGAAAACAGTTAAAGATCTGGGATGCGATGGCCTTGGAGGATATGCCGGCCCGGGAGGAGGATACACCGGCCCTGGAGCCGGGAACCATAACTACCGTGGCGAGGCAGGATTTCCTTGTGTCTACGGGCCAGGGACTTCTGAAAGTGCTGGAGGTACAGCTGGAGGGCAAGAAACGAATGAGCGCCCATGATTTCCTGTTGGGCGTTCGTCTGGCAGCGGGAGAGAAGCTGGGGTAGATGCGCATAAGGAAACAGGCAAGATTCTGACAAGGAGGGTGATTCATATGATTTATTGGGATCCGACTTATATTTTAGTTATTATTGGGCTGCTCATCAGCCTTGCCGCCAGCGGCATGGTCAACTCCGCCATGAAAAAATATCACAGGGTGCAGAACAGCACGGGGATTACCGGCGCGGAATGTGCCCGGCGGATATTGGACAATGAGGGGCTGTACCATGTGCAGGTGGAGGACCTGGGCAGCAGCGGAGGAGATCACTTTGACCCGGCGGCGGGTGCGGTACGTCTCTCCCACCAGAATTATTGCGGAAGAACCATCACGGCCATGGGGGTGGCGGCCCACGAGTGCGGCCATGCCATACAGCATGCCCAGGGATACACGCCCATCAAGGTCAGGACGGCGCTGGTGCCGGTGGTGAACATAGGCAGCAACGCCAGTATGCCGCTGATCCTTTTGGGAGTAGTCTTGAGCTGGAATCATCTGTTGATACAGCTGGGCATCATCGCCTTTGCTCTCACTGTGGTATTTCAGCTGGCTACTCTGCCGGTGGAATTCAACGCTTCCAGCAGGGCATTGGAGCGTCTGGAACACTATGGCATAGTCACGACCCAGGAAAACAGGGGATGCAGGAAGGTACTCAGTGCCGCCGCCATGACCTATGTGGCGGGCACGCTGGCAGCAGTGCTGCAGCTGCTGCGTCTGATCCTGCTGTTTGGCGGCGGACGACGCAGGGATGACTAACGCCCCGCTTGACAGGGGAAGTGCCGGACATGTAAGCCAAATTCCGGATGTATACAAAGAGGTAAGGAAGACAACCATGGCGGAGAATGTGAGGGAGATTGTGTTGGATACCCTGCTGGAGATGGAGCGCGGCAAGGTGTATTCCAACCAGGTCATCAAGGCCGTACTGGATAAATATGACTATCTGGACAGCCAGGAGAAACGTTTTATCAAGCGCCTGGCCGAGGGCTGCGTGGAGCGCAGAATTGAACTGGACTATATACTGGATTGTTATTCCAGTGTGCCCACAACCAAAATGAAGCCGCTGATACGCTGCCTCATGCGTATGAGCGTATATCAGATCCTGTATATGGACAGTATTCCGGACAGCGCCGCCTGCAATGAGGCGGTAAAGCTGGCAGGCAGACGAAAATTCACCAATCTGAAAGGCTTTGTGAACGGCGTGCTGCGCAAGGTCAGTTCCCGGAAGGACAGCCTTCCGCTGCCGGATCCGGGGAGAGAGCCGGTGCGATATCTGTCAGTGCGGTACTCCATGCCGGAGTGGATCGTGCGGATGTGGCTGGCGGAATACGGAGAGGAGCAGACCGGGGAACTGCTTGAGCAGCTGCTGGCGGTACACCCGGTAACTATTCGCTTTGCCCATGGGGTGACGGGGCAGCAGAGGCAGGACTATATCCGGCGCTGGCAGCAGAGGGGGATTCGGGTGTCCCGGTCGGAAGAGTTGGACTATGCCTGCTATCTGGAGGGTGTTTTGGGCGTGGCCGGATTGGAGGGCTACGAGGAAGGTGCTTTCCTGGTGCAGGATGTCAGTTCCATGCTCTGTGTGGAGGCTGCGGGTCTGCGGGAAGGCGACAGGGTTATGGATGTGTGTGCCGCCCCCGGCGGCAAGGCATTGCTGGCGGCTCAGAAAGCGGCCCATGTGCTGGCCAGGGACGTGTCGGAACACAAACTGTTGAGAATCCGGGAAAACGCCTGCCGCATGGGCTTGGAAGAAAAGCTGGAACTGGAACTCTGGGATGCGTGCCGGACGGACGAAACCAAGGTGGAGAGCGCGGACGTGGTCTTCATGGATGTGCCCTGTTCAGGGCTGGGGGTTCTGGGAAAAAAGAGGGATATCAAGTACCATGTGACATTGGAGGGACTGGAGGAACTGATCCGGCTGCAGCGTCGGATCATTCAGGGCTGCTGGCAGTATGTAAAACCCGGCGGTGTATTAATGTACAGTACCTGTACCATCAACAGGCGGGAAAACGAGGAGACCTGCGGCTGGATCTGTGAGAATTTTCCATTTGTTCTGGAGGAGAGCAGGCAGCTTCTACCCCGGCAGGCTCGCATGGACGGCTTTTTTTATGCCAGGCTGCGGAGGACGGATGTTACCGGAAAGTACACTGCTCCATGTTAGGACGCCCCAAAGCGGCCTGTCATGGAGTATCGGCCTGTGTAGTTTCCGGGAACATAAAGAAACAGCATGTTATCGGAAACATGTGGGACACTGATAGGAAGAAGGGATGTGGCAGGGATGTGGGAGAACCGGAACGGAAAAGTGGATATTAAGTCTCTGACACTCCCACAGCTGGAGGAGGAGTTGGTGAACCTGGGGGAGAAGCCCTTTCGGGCCAGGCAACTCTATCAGTGGATGCACCGGAAGCTGGCCAGGGACTATGGCGGCATGACCAACCTGCCCGGGGAACTGCGCGAGAAGTTGGCGAAGCATTACGCCTGCACCTGCCTGCGGCAGGTACATATGCAGGAGTCCCGGGCAGACGGCACAAAAAAGTTTCTCTTTGCCCTGGAGGACGGACATGTGGTGGAGAGCGTGTGGATGCGCTATAAGCACGGCAACAGCGTGTGCATCTCCTCCCAGGTGGGATGCAGGATGGGATGCCGTTTCTGCGCTTCCACCCTGGGGGGACTGGTGCGGGGGCTTCTGCCCGGGGAGATGCTGGACCAGATCTATGCCATCAGCCTGCTCACCGGGGAGAGGGTGTCCAATGTGGTGGTCATGGGCACGGGGGAGCCACTGGACAACTATGACAGCCTGTTACAGTTCTTACGGCTTCTGACAGATGAAAAGGGTCTGCATATCAGCGCCAGAAATATCACGGTATCCACCTGCGGGCTGGTGCCGGAGATGAGGAGGCTGGCCCGGGAGAAGCTGCAAATTACCCTGGCCCTGTCGCTGCATGCCGCCACCGACGAGAAGCGAAAAAGCCTGATGCCCATTGCCAACCGCTACAGCATAGCGCAGCTGATGGAGGCGTGTGGATTTTACTTTTCCCAGACAGGGAGACGTATCACTTTTGAATATAGTCTGGTGGGCGGCGTCAACGATACCCGGGAGGATGCCCGGCTGCTGGCAGGGCTGGCGGGGCCGCGGCGCTGCCATGTGAATCTGATCCCGGTAAACCCCATCAGAGAGCGGGACTATGTGCAGTCCGAGGCGGGCCGGATACAGGTTTTTAAAAATATGCTTGAAAAAAATGGAATTAATGTTACTATAAGAAGGGAAATGGGGAGGGACATCGACGGTGCCTGCGGGCAGCTGAGGCGTTCCTACATGCAGGAGGAGTAGACGTGCTAAAGACGTTTTCAGTCACCGATATCGGCAGGAAGAGAAAACAGAATCAGGACTATGTGTTTACCTCGGAGCGGGCCATTGGGAATCTGCCCAATCTGTTTATCGTGGCGGACGGCATGGGAGGGCATAAGGCCGGGGAGTATGCGTCAAAATATACTGTGGAGACCATCTGCAACTGTGTTGAGCGATCCTTTGAGAAGAATCCCATGCTGATTTTGCAAAAGGCGATTGAGACAGCCAACACTCACATCCGCAGAAGGGCCAGCGAGGATGCAAGCCTGGAGGGAATGGGCACCACAGTGGTGGCGGCCACCTGCCTGGACAGGCATCTGCAAGTGGCAAATGTGGGCGACAGCCGGCTCTATGTGGTGAATGAAGGCATCCGGCAGATCACCAGGGACCATTCCCTGGTGGAGGAGATGGTACGGATGGGAGGCATCGACAGGGAAGCCGCCCGCAACCATCCGGACAAGAACATTATCACCAGGGCCATAGGGGCCAACGACACTGTGGAGGTGGATTTTTTCACTGTGGAGTTGGCGGAGGGGGACATTGTGCTGCTGTGTTCTGACGGCCTGACCAACATGCTGGAGGATGAGGAGATTCGGGAGATACTGGGGGGCTGCGGGGAATTGTCCGAGAAAGCCCGGAGACTGATAGAGACGGCCAACGCCCACGGCGGTAAGGACAACATTGCTGTGGTCCTGATCCAGCCGCAGGAGGATAGTAAATGACATTGAAATTTCCAATGACGTGTACTGTGAAAGCCCTGGCTTTCATAGTCGGATAGCCACCCGGTCGCATTTGGCCGGGAGTATGGTCGGGTTTATTATACTGACGAGCGCTGAGATTTTCCGATTCCTGCACGCCTCATGCCGTATAATCGGGCATCATGTGACATGCAGGAAGAAAATCTAACCGCTCGTGAGTATATATAGTCAACGATATTGGAGATTTCATTTGAAGCCTTGCGAAAACCTGCGTATATGGCTTTCGCAAGAGTTGAAAGAAGTTATTTCAATGTATAAATGGGCGGATTGGTTCCACATCCGGATTGGTATAGAGTAGTGAGAACGGAGAAAGAAGCATGATAAAAATTGGGATGATGATTGGCGACCGCTATGAGATACTGGAGAAGATCGGTACCGGCGGCATGTCCGATGTATATAAAGCGAAATGTCATAAGCTGAACCGCTATGTGGCTGTAAAGGTGCTGAAACAGGAATTCAGTGAGAACGAGAATTTTGTTTCCAAGTTCAGGATCGAGGCCCAGGCGGCGGCGAGCCTGATGCACCCTAACATCGTCAATGTATACGATGTGGGGGCGGAGAACGACATTTACTATATTGTCATGGAACTGGTGGAAGGTATTACGCTGAAAAAATATATTGAGCGGAAGGCCAGGTTATCCTACAAGGAGGCTGTCAGCATTGCCATCCAGGTAAGCATGGGAATTGAGGCCGCCCACAACAATCATATCATCCACCGGGACATTAAGCCCCAGAATATCATTATTTCCCGGGAGGGCAAGGTGAAGGTGACGGATTTTGGCATTGCCAAAGCAGCCACCAGCAACACCATCACCTCCAATGTGATGGGCTCCGTGCATTATACCTCGCCGGAACAGGCCAGAGGCGGCTACAGCGATGAAAAAAGCGATATCTATTCCCTGGGCATCACCCTGTTTGAGATGCTGACGGGACGCGTACCCTTCAACGGCGAGACGACGGTGGCCATAGCCATAAAGCACATCCAGGAGGAGATGGCTTCCCCTAAGGAATTTGTTCCGGAGATTCCCGGCAGTGTGGAGGCCATCGTACTGAAGTGCTGCCAGAAATCCCCCGACAGGCGTTACCAGAACATGGCGGAGGTAATTGCGGATCTGAAGCAATCCCTGATCAGTCCGGATGAGGATTTTGTGGTGGCCAGGGATATGGATGAGGAGGCCAGCACCCGGACCATCTCCGAGGCGGAGATGGTGCAGATTAAAAGGAAAGCCCAGCGCCAGGATGCCTACGAGGAGCAGATGCGCTTAAGCTCCCAATACACCAGGCCCCCCCTGGATGAGGAGTATGACGGGGAAGAGGAATACTATGAGGAGGACGAATATGACGGCGGTGACAGCCGGATGGAAAAGGTGACGGTGGTGCTGGCTGTGCTGGCCGGAGTGGTCATCTGCGCGGTGATTCTGGTGCTGGTGGGCAGAATATTCGGCGTTATGAACAAGGATGATATCGGCAGCAAGATTGATGCGAGTACGGAGGAGAGCAGCGGCGTGATAAAGCCGGAGGGCACGGCGTCCCCGGAGAGCGGGCCGGGCAGTGTTTTGACCGTATCGATGGCAAACGTGTTGGGATGGAATGTGGAGGATGCCAAGAGAGAGCTCGTGCGCATCGGCCTGATTCCTGAAGTGAATGCGGTGTAGTCCGAGACCTACGAGGAAAATACGGTGATTACTACGGATATCGCGGCTGGCGAGGAGGTAGAGATAAACACGGTGGTAGTCCTGACGGTCAGCGCCGGGACGGAGGCCGTGACCGTGCCGGGGGTGACGGGGCTGACCTATGAGGAGGCTTACAATAAGATCACTGCGGAGGGGCTTGTGGTAAATCGTCTGGAAAGCTACTCTGCCACGGTGGAAAAGGGAAAGGTGATAGGACAGGCCCCGCTGGAAGGGGAGTCCGCAGTCAAAGGTTCCGCAGTCAACCTCAATGTGAGCCTGGGACTGGAAGGCAACAAAGTCGCCATGCCCAACCTCATCGGCTATGACCAGATCGAGGCAGAGGAGTGGATACACGAGAACGGCATGATCCTGCAGTCAATAGGGCAGGAATACAGTGACATTATTGCCAAGGACCTGGTCTGCTATCAGAATTTTTCCGAGGGTACTCCTCTGGAGCCGGGCACACCCATCGTGTTCAGTATCAGTATGGGCAAGGACCCTGCGAGCGGTATTACCTATAAATGCAATGCCACCATAGTGGCTCCCAGCATCAGTGAGGCGCCGGATTATACCTCCGGCAGCGATGTGCATGTCACTTTGGTGACGGATGCCGGTAATGTCCTGATGGATGTGGTAACCAGTACTTTCCCTCAGACAGTAAACGTATATGGGATCAGTTCCCAGTGGGGAACCATCACTCTGACTTACACGGTGACTGTGGACGGTATGCCCCAGAGCAAATCCGTGGAGCGGAGGATAGAATTTGAACAGGAATAGGAAGGGCTTTGCTTATGCGGGGGAAAATCATTAAAGGCATTGCGGGATTTTATTATGTGCATGTGCCGGGGCGGGGGATCTATGAGTGCAAGGCCAAAGGAATTTTCCGCAAGGAGCAGGTAAGGCCCCTGGTGGGGGACGACGTGGAGATCGACCTGCTGGGCGAGGCGGAGAAGACAGGCAATATCCGCGCCCTTATGCCCCGGTCCAGCCAATTGGTTCGTCCTGCGGTGGCCAATGTGGACCAGGCCCTGGTAATTTTTTCCATTACCCATCCCCAGCCGAATTTCAATCTCCTGGATCGCTTTCTGGTCATGATGAAACAGCAGAAGCTTCCCTGCATCATCTGCCTGAACAAGCTGGATCTGGACAAGGAGGGGAAGGGCCGGGATTATGCCGATATATATGGTGCCGGCGGATACCCGGTGCTGACAGCCAGCGCCGCCGGGAAGCAGGGCATAGAGAGCCTGAAAGAAATGCTGAAGGGCCGGACTACCACGGTGGCAGGCCCCAGCGGTGTGGGCAAGTCCTCCCTGGTGAACTGCCTGCAGTCAGGCACGGTCATGGAGACCGGAGAGATCAGCGCAAAAATCGAGAGGGGCAGGCATACCACCAGGCACAGTGAGTTGATCGCCCTGGACGAGGACACCTATATCCTGGATACGCCGGGCTTTAGTTCTCTGGGACTGTTTGATCTGGAGAAGGAGCAGCTGGCGGCATACTATCCCGAATTCCGGGGCTATGAGGCATCCTGCCGTTTTGGAGGCTGCACCCACACCGCAGAGCCGGGCTGCGCCGTCAAACAGGCGCTGGAGCAGGGGCGGATCAGCAGACTGCGTTATGAGAATTACTGCCAGTTATATGAGGAATTGAAAGCGAGGAAGCCTGTATACAGATAGAG
>CAMWSA010000127.1 GCA_947176785.1 uncultured Lachnospiraceae bacterium | reverse complement strand
GGATAGGCTGATTCTGAATCTTGATGAATATGGGAAAACGGTTATAGATTATGCGATAGAGTTTAAAAATTTTGAGTTTTTAAAGTATTTGATGGAAAAAAAGTATATCTGGTTTGTGGATGATGTCGCAGATCCTCAAAACGATTTAAGTAAGCGATGGGGGATGACTTTTGGGGGCGGTACAAGTATTGAGCGCAGATCGTGGCAGGAGAGAGATGTGCCCCGTTGGCAGGTTTCCTATCCTGATAATAGCATGGGTATTGAACATAGATATCCTCATGAGATGGATATTTTGCAGTACAAGCTGGCGGGAAGTGATGATTTAAGAATGAAGATGATTTCTCTGGCACTGGAACATGATGAAATTGAGATGCTGCGTCAACTTCGAGCCAGAGAAATTCCATCATTATACCAGGCATCTTATTTAATGTATAAATCTGCGGACTGTGACAGCTATTACAATGAGGACATGGTTAAGCATGCTGCAAGGGCTGGAGAGAAAGCATTGGAGTATTTTTCGGAAGAATTTGAAATAAAGGATATGACGGGAAGGGTAAATAGATTCATGTTTCCGTATATGACAAGTCTGATTGACTATCTTATAGACGAAAACAGTCCATACTTGGAAAAAGTATTGAAAGTATCATTAAAGCATAATCAGGATGTGTATAAGAAATTGGCAGAATTGAAAAGTAATTCGACAAAATACTATACCAAATATTACGAAGGTCTGAATCAGTTTCGGGATGGAGCAGGAGTATTGAACAAGATTAGGGATGAAGGATATGTAAAAGCCTGTGTAGAAAGTACAATAAGCAGCATAATGGAAGAAATCTGTTTTTATGAAAATGGCAATGTTATACTTTATAGAGATGGGGGGATGCGCGACGGATTGGTTACTAATATTATTCACGTAGATGGACATTCAGGTAAAAAAGAGATTAATTGTCTGATTCAGAAAGTAAATGACTGTTACAGCAAAATACGAGAAAAAAGGTTTTGAATGACAGCAATATGTGAAAGCCTACTATGGAGGAATGCAATATGGCTATTATTGAATGTCTGAATTGCAGAGGGCAGATTTCAGATAGGGCAAGAAAATGTGTTCATTGTGGAACAGTGTTTAGAACCGAAGAAAAGAAATTATGCGCGGAATGCGGTATGGAACTGGAAGATGGAGCGGCTATGTGTTTTCGGTGTGGATGTCCTGCCGGAGCCGATAGCAGGGTAATGATGCCAGTAGCTCCCCGACAGATGGGGACATCGAGCAGTAAAGAAAGGGGCAACGGTATAAAATGGGTATTCGCAGTAGTAATCGCATTTGTGATAGTGCTGATGGCATTTGTCATTGGGATACTCTGGTATCAGGCGAGAAAAGCGACAGCAGAGGTCATGCGGCTTAGCCAGGAAATGAAAGTTGAGGAGGAAAACGTACAGCGTGGTCAGGAATATTTGGACAATCTTCAGCTTGTGACAGATACCATGCTGTCAGGGGCGATAGATGCGGAAAACTGTTGTAATCTGATAGTACAGGTATGGAACAATGCCATATGGGAGAAAGAAGATGATGCCACTGACCAATACACTAGGTCTGACGGGCATTTTGTGGAAGATTTTAATGACGCATTAAACAATTTGTTCGCAGATCCAGAGTTTTGTTTGCAGATAGATAATATTATGGAAAATCAGACAATAGTCAATTCCATCGTTGGACAGATGAAAAATCCCCCCGAGGAGTATAAATCTGCCCATGAATCGTTGGCAGAATGTTATGATGCGTATTTGACATTTACCGGTCTGGCTATAAATCCGACAGGCAGTTTAAACACGTTTTCAGAAGATTTTAATAATGCTGACACAGAATTCCTTCACTGCTATCATGTTATGGAATTTTACATACAGAATTAGTGTCAAAATCTTGCGGCTTACTTGTATATTATTAGAAAAATATATATAATGTAAGTAATCATAAAAACTCGGTATGGCGTAGGGGAGTATCAACATGATAAGAACTGTAGGGATCGGCATTCAAAACTTTGAGAAATTAATAACAGAAAACAGCTTTTATGTGGATAAAACAGATTTTATCAGGCAGTGGTGGGAAAACAGAGATGAGGTGACGCTGATCACCCGCCCCCGCAGATTTGGGAAAACCCTGAATATGAATATGCTGGAGAGATTTCTCTCTGTGGAGTATGCGGGGCAAGGGGATATCTTTGAAAGATTATCCATTTGGAAGGAGGAAAAGTACCGTAATCTTCAAGGCACCTGGCCGGTGATATTTTTGAGCTTTGCAGATGTAAAGGCGAATACCTTTGCTCTGGCAAGGGAAAAGATATGCCTGCTTATCAAAGAAGTGTATCATAAGTTTGATTTTCTGTTGGCGGATGGAATATTAAGGGAGGGGGAAACAGAATTTTTTCGCAATATTTTGACAGAGATGACAGAATCCGAGGCGGCTTATTCCTTAAAAAATCTGTCCGGTTATCTGTCGCGTTATTATGGAAAAAGGGTCATTATTCTGCTGGACGAATATGACACGCCACTACAGGAGGCATGGGTGTACGGTTACTGGCAGGAAATGGTGGAGCTGATAAGGGGTCTGTTTAACTCTACGTTCAAGACAAATCCCTATCTGGAGCGGGCCGTTATGACCGGGATCACCAGAGTCGGCAAGGAGTCCATTTTCTCGGATCTGAACCACTTGACAGTGGTGACGGCGACTTCTGAGATGTATGCGGACTGCTTTGGTTTTACGGAAGAAGAGGTATTTGCCGCATTGGACGAGTACAGAATGCAGGATAAATGTACTGAGGTAAAAAAGTGGTATGACGGCTTTACCTTTGGAAAATGCAGAGATATCTATAATCCATGGTCTATTATAAATTATTTGAAAACAGGAAGACTTTCCACCTATTGGGCCAATACCAGTAGCAACGGCTTAGTGGATAAGCTGATTCGGGAAGGAAACGCAGAGACAAAGATATCCATGGAAAATCTGCTGAAAGGGGAACATCTGTACAAAGAGATTGATGAGCAGATTATATTTGAGCAGCTGGATATGGATGAGAATGCCATTTGGAGTCTGTTTTTAACCAGCGGATATCTGAAAGCGGAAGGTTATACGTTAAATGAGGAAACAGGAGTAGACCTATATGAACTGGCGCTGACGAATAAGGAAGTGCAGATCATGTTCCGAAGGATGATAAAGAAATGGTTCTCCGGTTCGGGTACTGTCTACAATGGCTTTATCCGGGCGATGCTGCAGGATGATGTCAAATCCATGAACGCCTATATGAACCGGGTTGCTCTGGCCACTTTCAGCTATTTTGACAGTGGGAAAAATCCCTCTATGGAGACGCAGCCTGAGCGATTTTATCACGGATTTGTGCTGGGACTGACTGTGGAACTCACAGACCGCTATATCATTACCTCCAATCGAGAAAGTGGATTTGGAAGATATGATGTGATGATGGAGCCGAAGAACGAAGCGGACAATGCCGTGATAATGGAATTTAAGGTCAGGGAACCGCAGGAGGAATCTCTGGAGGATACAGCGGATGCAGCGTTGGATCAGATTGAAAAGCAGCAGTATGAGGCGGCTTTAATACACAGGGGAATCTCCGGTGAACGAATCCGAAAATACGGTTTTGCGTTTGAAGGGAAAGAAGTTTTGATAAAAGGTCTATAATTGTAATTCCGTTTTTAGCCCTAACTTGACAGGAGAGTATGTGAGCCGGATCGAGAAGAAGGCGCTGAATAAGCTGCGGGAGAAGCTTGAGCAGGGGTAGGGAGCAAACATCAGCCTGAAATCAAAATCATCAAATTTGTAAATTTATGCGGCGGAAATTTGCAGATTTGATGATTTTTTGTGAGGCAATCATAAAAGGCGATATGGTGCATGGAGAAGTGTTTGAAGTCCCTGTGATACTATGGCATTTCATATGTTTTGCGGTAGGCAAATGGAGTCATGCCTTTTACTGCGCGGAACTGCCTGATAAAATGGCTGCCGGAACTGAATCCTGTTGCCAGTGCCACGTCCGTGACCGTCATGGAGGTGCCGGACAGCAGGGCGCAGGCATGCTCAATGCGATAACAGCGCAGATATTCCGAAAAGTGCTGAAAAAAATGCTGTACAAAAAAAGTACTGAAATAGGTCGGTGAAATGCCGACCGCTGCGGCTACATCCGGAACGGTCAGTTTTTCCATATAATGCTGGTGGATATAGGCCAGGATTTTCTTGCATAAATCGCTATGCCTGGTGGGGCGCAGAGGCACAAACGCATTTGTCTGCGTAAGCTGTACAATCAGCTGTAGGAGCAATGCCTTGGTTGCCATTTCATAGGCGGGAGGAAGCTGCCTGTGGATGTGGATGATCTGCCTCACAATCTGCAGCGCAATGGGATTTTCCGAAAGGCAGAGAGGAAATCCAAGCTTTCCGTCGGCCAGGGAGCGCAGATATCTGCGCTGATCATGGTCTTCACGCATAAACAGCAGATGCTGCAGCGGGAAAATGAATATGTCACATTGCGCATCTGAAGTCATTCCCCGAAACCCGTGAAGCTGTCCAGGATTGATACACACAACCATTCCTGCCTGAAGATGAATGGCGGTCCCTTCCAGAGTTAATTCAATCTCTCCGCTATTGACAGCCAGAATCTCTACATCCTCTTGCCAGTGGAATGCCGCGGAAAGGGGCTGTCCGTTACTTGGCATCTCATATAATACAAATGGAAAAACATCATTTCCCCTCAGGCGGTTTTCCCGCATTTGATCATTCATGGGCCATTCTCCAAGAAATGTGCTATTTTCTACTGCTGATGTGTTATACATACACAGCATATTAGCAGTAGAATGGTATAAAGTCAATGCAGAGCAGAACAAAGGAGATCAAAAAATGAATTACAGAGAAATGAAACAGGAGTATCTGAGCGGTTGGCATACCTGGAATGTGCGCAGTGTGCTTTCACATGTCCATATGCCGGATGGTTTCGCTCTCAATGTAGCGTTCAAGGAATATAGCAGTGGACATTATCTAAAAGAAACGCTGATAGGGCGCTTTGAGGGAGCATCTGCCCGCACTCCTGTTGAGACGGCCTGTCCCGGCCCCCATGCGTTTGATGAGAGTTATACCAGGATGACGCTGAGATGGTGCGGCATGGAGATTTGCGTGGAATCGTCGGTGGAAGAGGATGAACTGTTACTGCTGATCACACCTGTCACAAAGCAGGTCCGCCCGGCAATGCTGGTACTGGAAGGCGGATTCCTCTGGGAGCGCAGCGGATGGATTGAGAGGCGTGGGCAGACGCTGGTGGCCCATGGTCCTAAGGGGGACAGGATCATCTATACAACCGGCAGCGCTGTGTCAGATCCGAATATTCCGATACAGACAGCCTGTCTGTCCGTGGCCTTGGATGCCCCTGTTGCCTTCTCAACAGGAACCCCTCGAAGCTGTGCGGCTGTGCAGACGCTGATAGGCACCCACAGGCTGGCGCATTATGAGAAAACTGCGCATTATGGCCCAATGCGGGAAATGTATGAAGCCATGGAAAGCGCGCTGGCCTGGGATACCATCTATGATGCCAAAAATGATCGGGTGATATCGCCGGTCAGCAGACTGTGGAGTATTGGCAGTGGCGGCTATGTGTTGTTCTGCTGGGACAATTTCTTTGCCGGTTTCATGGCCAGCCTTGGCAGCCCGCAGCTGGCCTACAGCAATCTGCGGGAGATTCTCAGCGAGCAGACTCCGGCGGGGTTCGTGCCCAATTTTGCCTATGCTACCGGGCAGGTCAGTGCGGATCGCTCACAGCCGCCCGTGGGCAGCGCCATGCTTCTGGAAACCTACCGCATATTAGGGGAAAAATGGATTGTGGAGGATATGTACACTGGTTTGCTCAAATGGAACCGCTGGTTTGCGGAGCATCGCATGAACCCGGACGGGGCGCTGTGCTGGGGCAGCGAGAGGATTCCTGTTCTGTACGGGAACCTCTGGGAGACGGAGGGGGTTCACGCCACCTATGGGGCGGCGCTGGAAAGCGGCTTGGATAATTCCCCCATGTATGATGATGTTCCACTGAATCCGGAAACCAATCGGTTGGAATTGGAGGATGTGGGACTGACGGGCTTGTATATTCTGGACTGCCGTTCCCTGATGGAACTGGCACAGGTCATTGGCCGCCAGGAAGATATTCCGGAATTACAGGAGAGAATGAACCGGTCCTGCAGCGGTCTGGAAAACCTCTGGGACGAAGAAAACGGGTTCTATTATAACCGCCGCACAGACACGGGAGAATTCTCACGCCGTATTTCGCCCACCAACTTCTATGCGCTTTTTTCTCCACATGTATCTTTGACCCGGCAGCGCCGTATGGCCGATGAGCATTATTATAATCCGGATGAATTCTACGGTGAGTGGATGCTGCCCTCCATCGCACGCAGTGATGCCGCTTACCCGGAGCAGAACTATTGGCGCGGACGCGTGTGGGCACCTCTGAACTTCCTGGTCTATCTGGCGCTGACGCGGACCGGGCTGGATGATGTCCGCCATGACCTGGCAGAGAAATCGGCGGCGCTTTTTATGAAGGAGTGGACGGAACATCGGCATGTACATGAGAATTACAACAGTATCACCGGTGAGGGCTGCGATTCCGGCAACAGTGATAAATTTTATCACTGGGGGGCGTTGCTATGTGCCATAGCGCTTGCGGATGCCGGGTATATCAAGAATCTGGGGAAACCGCTTTGGGAAACAGAAGAATCCCCGGTGAACGGATCCGAAAATATGGCTTTGCTTTTGAAGGAAAAGATGTTATGCTAAAAAAGCAAAAGAGTTTTGCAATCGCCTAATTATACATTTAGCGAAACACGATGGATCAATCCATTTGAATCAGAATTTGCAGACTTTGATGTGGAGGTGAAAATATTGTTTAGTAATACGGGCAGACAGCTGACGAGAGCGGAAATAAAAGCAATTGAATTACAACTGGGTATCGCATTTCCTGACAGCTTTATTGAACACTATTTGGTATATAACGGAGGAATACCGTCCCGGCCTTTTTTCTATTCCGAGAAAACGGATATAGAGACTGAAATCCAAATCTTTTTGCCAATAAAATATGGCTTTAATCATATGAACATAAAAACGATTGAGGAAAAATATGGGTTTTTCAGAAGAAAATCAACATTGATGCCGGGCTATCTACCCTTTGCAAATGACTATGGTTCGAATCAAATTTGCGTCAAATTAGATAGCGGTGAAATATATATTGTCTATATGGATCTCGGTGAATTAAGCGCAGAATGTTTTAAGTATCTGGCAAAGGACTTTGATGCGTTTGTAAGCGGGTTATCTGATGAAAGTATAGATGATTAGGCTTGAAAAGCCGGAGGGCTATCTGTTGCAGGGATGTGGGGGAGCTTGGGCAACAGGATCAGACGTATACAGAGGGGAAAATTATAATTGCAGGAACAGAATAGGGCTTAACAGATGCCCGAAAATATCGGTTATTTTAGAATAAATTCAGGTTTGGAAAAAATAAAGAAGGAAGGATATTGTTATGTTTGAGATCAAGGAGCAGTTCTATTTGGACGGAAAACCTTATCAAGTCATTTCCGGAGCGGTCCACTATTTTCGGACGGTACCCGAATACTGGCGGGACCGTCTTGAAAAACTGGTGAATATGGGCTGTAATACGGTTGAAACCTATGTACCCTGGAATTTTCATGAGCCAAATAAGGGGGAATTTTTGTGGGAGGGAATGCATGACCTGTGCAGGTTTATTGAAATCGCAAGGGAACTGGGGCTGTACATGATCGTACGCCCGTCCCCGTATATCTGTGCGGAATGGGAATTTGGGGGACTTCCCGCCTGGCTGCTGCGGGACAGGAGCATGCGGCTGCGCTGCTCGTACAAGCCTTATCTGGAGGCCGTCCGGGCATATTACAGCCAGCTTATGCCCAAGCTGGTTCCTCATCAGATTGACCGGGGCGGCAATATTATTCTGGTGCAGATTGAAAATGAGTATGGCTACTATGGGAATGATACGGCCTATCTGGAATTCCTGCGGGATACCATGCGGGAGCTTGGCATAAGTGTTCCATTTGTGACCTCGGACGGTCCCTGGAGTGAGCCTGGCTTTAAGGCGGGCATGGTGGATGGCGCGCTGCCCACAGGAAATTTCGGCTCTTCGGCGGAATGTCATTTCAAGAGCATGCGGGAGTATATGGGCGGAGACAGGCCTCTGATGTGCATGGAATTCTGGAATGGTTGGTTTGACGCCTGGGGGGAGGGGCACCACACCACGGCTCCGGAGAAGGCGGCCGCCGAACTGGACGAGTTGTTGGCCCGGGGCAGCGTGAATTTCTATATGCTGGAGGGCGGCACCAATTTTGGCTTTATGAGCGGCAGGAACAGCGGCAGCAGGACAGCCGACGTGACTTCTTATGACTATGACGCGCCCCTTACCGAGGACGGGCAGATCACGGAAAAATACAGGCTTTTTAAGGAGGTCGTATCGAAGTACAGGACTTTTGAAGAGATTCCTCTTACAACGGAAATCCGGCGGAAAGCCTATGGGGAAATTCCCTGCTGTGGGAAAACGGATTTGTTTTCGGCAATCGGAAGGCTTGCCGGGCCGGTGAACTCGGCATTCCCCCTCTCTATGGAGGAACTCGGGCAAAGCTATGGGTATATATTTTATCGTCTGAAAATCAGGGATAACGAGGTGGTAGACAGCATCCGTCTGGAAAATGCGGCGGACAGGGTGATATGCTGCCATGACCATCAATATGTGTATACAGCGTTTGCGGAAAACCTGCAGGAGGAGTTTAGGCCCCGGGAAAAACGCGCGGGCGGGTTCATTGAACTGCTGTGCGAAAATATCGGCAGAGAGAATTTCGGCACAGGGCTTGAAGGCCAGCGCAAGGGCATCCTGGGCGGCGTGAAAATCAATGACCACCGCCATTTTGGATATGAGATTTATTCACTGCCCCTTGATGAAAAACAAATTGAAAGACTTGACTTTTCAGGGGGATACTCTGCGGGTGTCCCCGGGTTCTACCGTTTTGAATTTGAGGCCCGGGAGCTTGGCGACACATTCCTTGACACTGTGGGATTCGGAAAAGGCTGTGCCTTTATAAACGGGTTTAACCTGGGGCGGTTCTGGGAGATCGGCCCGCAGAAAAGGCTGTATATCCCCGCTCCTTTGCTCAAAAAGGGCAAAAATACCTTGATCCTGTTTGAGACAGAAGGGAAGGCAGGGGATCACATTGTGCTTGAGGGGGCTCCGGGGCTGGGATAGGTATTGAGA
>CAMWSA010000126.1 GCA_947176785.1 uncultured Lachnospiraceae bacterium | reverse complement strand
CATCAATTGGAAAAACACAGGATATTACAGAGGAAATCCGCATCTCTGTACGGGAACTGGTGGGTTTTATCCTGCGCAGCGGCGATATCGACAACCGGCATCACGCCTCCCCGGAGCAGGCCATGCAGGAGGGAGGGCGGATTCACCGCATGATTCAGCGCCGCATGGGCAGTGAGTATCAGGCGGAGGTATCCCTGCGCTATACCCATCCTACGGCGTACTACCGCCTGGTGCTGGAAGGCAGGGCGGATGGCATTATAGACAAGCCCGAGGGAGTCACCATCGACGAAATCAAGGGAACCTATCGGGAGTTGGCCTATATGAATGGCCCGGTGCCGGTACATCTGGCCCAGGCCAGGGTTTATGCCGCCATGTACCTGCACCGCTTCCGGGACAGGGAGCTGTCAGAGATACATGTGCAGATGACATACTGCCACATGGAGACGGAGGAAATCCGATATTTCCGATACAGTTATGCTGCGCAGGAGATTCAGCAGTGGTTCGGGGAACTGATCCGTTCCTATCTGAAATGGGCGGATTATCGGTTTCAGTGGAAGCGCAGAAGGGATGACTCCATCCGCCGGATGGAATTTCCTTTCCCCTACCGGGAGGGACAAAAGGAACTGGCTACCTATGTGTACCAGACCATCTATCACAAGAAAAAGCTTTTCCTGGAAGCCCCCACAGGCGTGGGCAAGACCATATCTACTGTGTTCCCTGCGGTGAAGGCCATGGAGCGGGGCATGGGAGAGAAGCTGTTTTACCTGACGGCTAAGACCATCACCCGCACGGTGGCGGAGGACACTTTTACCCTGCTGCGGGAGAAGGGGCTGTGCTTCAAGAGTGTGATCCTGACTGCAAAAGAGAAGATCTGCTTCATGGAGGAGACGGAGTGCAGCCCGGAGTATTGCCCTTATGCCAAAGGGCATTACGACCGGGTCAATGAGGCCATCTATGACCTGCTGACCCATGAGGATGGCTTTAGCAGGGAACTGGTGGAGGCTTACGCCGCAAAGCATCAGGTATGTCCCTTTGAGATGTGTCTGGATATGAGCCTTTTTGCGGATGCCATTATCTGTGACTACAATTATCTCTTTGATCCCCATGTGTACTTAAAGCGCTTTTTTGCGGAGGGAGTCAAGGGTAATTACCTGTTTTTGATTGATGAGGCCCACAATTTGCTGGAGCGGGGCAGGGAGATGTACAGCGCCGTCATGGTTAAGGAGGATATGCTGGCCCTGAAAAACAGTTTGCAGAAGCTTCAGGCATCGGAGGAGGGCAGGAAAAAGGGACGTCACAAGCAGGTGCAGGAGGAAATGTTTGCGCCGGAGGATTACACGGACTCCGTGATTGCAGATTTGGCCACGGGTCCGCTAAATCTGACGGGTGTGTCGGTTTCGACTCTCCCCGACCCGGTGCAAAACCGGAAAAAGGGAAGGAGCATGCTGGTCTCCAGGGGGTTTGCAGCCCGAATGATCCGACAGCTGGAGAACTGCAACAAGGAGATGCTCGTATTGAAGCGGGAATGTGAAGAGTGCCGGGTGGTGGAGCAGATTGACTCCCTCACATCCCTGTTACTGCATCTCCAGGGGACCATCGAGTCCTATCTGGAGGAGCAGGAGGAGGCAGAACTTCCGGAAAGGGAGGAACTGCTGGATTTTTATTTTAATCTTGTTCATTTTCTGGAAATCTATGAACTGCTGGATGAAAAGTATGTCAAATACACGCAGCTGTGCGAAGATGGCACCTTCCTGCTCAGACTCTTCTGTGTAGACCCGTCCAACAATTTGAAAGAGTGTATGAAGCGGGGCAGAAGCACCATTCTTTTTTCTGCGACATTTCTGCCGATTCAGTATTATAAGGCGCTGCTGGGGGGAGAGAAATCGGACTATGAGGTCTATGCCAACTCGGTATTTAACCCGGAAAAACGGGCATTATTTATTGCGGAAGATGTGACCAGCAAGTACACCAGGCGCTCCGATGAGGAATTTTACAGGATAGCCGGATATATAGATGAGATTGTGAAAAACCGGCACGGAAATTATATGGTGTTTTGCCCTTCCTATGCCTTCATGCGGGAAATTCATGAAAGATATCAGGAGCGCTTTGCGGATGAGAACAAGGAGTGTATCCTCCAGTCCGAGTATATGAGCGAAGGAGAGAGGGAGGCGTTTTTAGCCAGGTTTCAGGGAAATGAGGAATGTGACCTGGGGGCATCCATATGCATGGAAATTGAGACGGAGGAGAAAACGCTGATTGCCTTTTGTGTTCTGGGAGGAATCTTCAGCGAGGGTATTGACTTAAAGGAGGACAGCCTGATCGGTGCCATTATCGTGGGCACAGGCTTACCCCAGGTGTGCTGCGAGCGTGAACTTTTAAAACAGTATTTTGATGAGAGCGGCCAGAATGGTTTTGATTACGCCTACCGTTACCCGGGAATGAACAAAGTCCTGCAGGCCGCAGGGCGGGTAATCCGCACGGCGGAGGATATCGGCATTGTAGCCCTGCTGGATGAGCGGTTTCTACAGTATGCCTATCTGCGCATGTTCCCCAGAGAGTGGGCAGGCTATGAGCGGGTAAACTGCCGCAGTATTGCAGGAAGAGTGGAACGTTTTTGGGATTCGTGGCTATAGTGACAACGAATATCCTGCCACATAAAAACGGCGGTTGATGATTTCAAACCGGAATACCTGGGAAAAATGCAGTTTTATCTTGAAGCGTTAGACCGGGATGTAAAGAAGCCCCACGAAAATCCCAGCGTTGGCATTATTCTTTGCAAGAGTAAGGACGAGGATGTTGTTGAATATGCCCTGAGCCGGAACATGAGTCCAACCATGATTTCCGAATATCGGACGAAACTAATCAGCAAGGAAATTTTACAAAAGAAGCTTGAAGAATTAACGGAAATGGTGGATGAGGATAAAAACTCTCAATGATGTTGAGAGTTTTTATGTAGAATATTTTGTTGTGTTAGCAAAAGAATAGCAGGGGATTATAATAAACCTCTGCTGTTTTTTGTTCTCAAGCCAACATAAGGAGCAAGGCGATGCTGACATTTCGGGCCAAGTTGGCCCGAAGCCGGGTTTGGGGAGGCTCCCCAACAAGCAGATTTTTGCGTTCTGGCCGGAAGGCCGGAACGCAAAAAATAGCGACTGTGTGGCCACAGTTGCCCTGCTTGCCATTTAGAGGAACCCTCGATAAACGCCAGAGAAACGGAGGCCCCTACTCGGGAACCTCCGTTTCTCTGGCTATAGCCTCTCGGAATCTCTAAGCCCTATTTCATAGGGCTTCTAATATTTCTTATGGATTCCCCCACTTTTTACGGATCATACGAATCAAAAGCCGCCATTTTCCGCCAAAAGATTCCGAGAGACTATTGTCAAATAATTCATCAAAAAAATGCAGATGAGGAAACATTACAATTTGACATCCTTTCTTATTTTTTACTGTGACCGTTTTATAAAGTTAGGCATAGCTTGTATCATCTTCTTTGAAATCAAACATATATATTTCTACTTGCTTTTTTCGTCAGTCAACGACCCAATTTTCAGACACACCCCCCTTCTATAAATGTCTATCTTTTCGGTACGGTCATATTCTTCAGCTGCATCTGACAGTTCCTCCATCACAAAGCGCGGGATCCCAGTAAAGGAAACATTCTTTCTGTCTCTCCTATTACAAATGATAGACACTTTATCACAAAATTATGAATAACCATTGAATGCTCTAAATAGGTTTTGTTTTTATCTTCTACAGACATTGCATTTATTGTATATCACCTATTTTCCTTATTCATGTTTTCATTGTACCAGACTCCACGGCGTTTTCTCTTTCCTGTGTACTGGACCGAAATTCATCTTACATATCCATCGATTTTTCTTTTTCGATTCTGAAAGCGTTTTATCATCATTAAATACGCATTTATGTTGCTGCCTTGGTATAATTTAATCCTATTTCCAGTCACGCCTGGCTGATGATTTTACGGGACTGAATTAAATACAAAAATTATGTAAACCAAATAGGTGTTTGGACAATGCCGGAAAAACAAAAATGACATATAATTTTTGCAATTTTGACACCCTGGGGAGGTTCTGTGACAGCTGTGTATATGTGGATAACTATGTGGAAACGGTGGATTATTTTTCTAGAATGCCCAAAATATGACAAATATTTCAATTCTGGTGCAAAAAATGCTTTTTGCATGTAAAATTGCAAAAATAAAAAAATGAACCATGTCAGTCAATAAGATTATGTAAAACAAATCAGCGAAGAATAATCTCCTGCCTTGCAATTCCATACAAAAAGTGTTACCTTATAGGTGCGTAGACAGAGATTCCCAATTTTGGCATGTATTGGCGTGGTTTTACAGGGAAAGATGATAATAGGCAACATGTGCCGGGCAGGAATTGGAAAGTCTAATCGGTCGTGAGCATAGAGCGAGGTTAGGAGGTTAATATGAAAGTACTGATACTGTCCACAGGTACAGGTGAGGGACATAACTCAGCAGGCAAAGCGGTGCTGGAGCAGTTCCGGAAGAGAGGAATTCCCTGTGAGATGGCGGATGTGCTGGCGTTCGCCTCGGAGAAGGCGGCCAGCTATGGAAAGCGGATCTATGTGTGGAGTACGGTGAAGGCCACAAGAGTATTCAAGGGGGCTTATAGGGCCGGAAAAGCCATAACCTCTGCACGGCGGAAGTCACCGGTATATTATGCCAATGCACTCTACGCAGAAAAGCTGTACCGCTACATTGTTGACAATGGATATGACACAGTCGTCATGCCACATCTTTTTCCGGCGGAAGCCCTTACTTACATGCTGCGCAAACACGAGTGTCGGCCTGATATCCACACCTATTTTGTGGGGACGGATTACACATGCATTCCCTTTACAGAGGAGACGGAGGCGGACTACTATTTTATTGCCCATGAGGAACTGCTGCAGGAGTATATGAAGAAGGGGATCCCCAGAGAAAAGCTGATCCCAACAGGCATTCCGGTTTCAGACCGTTTCAGGAATCTTCCCTCCAGGGAGGAGGCCAGAAGGGCGCTGGAGATGGCGCAGGAAGGCCACTGCATTCTGATCATGACCGGCAGCATGGGTTATGGCAGGATCGAGGGATTGGTGCGGGCGATGGTACTTCGAATGGAAGAGAAGGATCATGTATATATTCTGGGCGGCTCCAACGAAAAACTGAAGGCCAGGCTGCGGGAGGCTTACCAGGAGGATGACAGGGTGCGGGTTCTGGATTACACAAACAGGACGGCGGAATACCTGGCGGCTTCCGACTTACTGTTCACCAAGCCGGGTGGGCTTACTTCCACAGAGGCGGCGGTGGCCGGAATTCCCTTGGCCCACACCCGGCCCATACCGGGCTGTGAGGATTGTAACCAGGCTTTTTACAATGGGCATGGGATTTCTATCAGTGCGGATTCTGAGAAGCAGCTGGTGGAGATGGCTATGGAGTTGCTGGCCCATCCGGAGGAATGCGGGCAGATGATCGAAAGGCAGCGCCGCGTGATCAACGGTAATGCTGCGGAGGATATCTGTGAGTTTATCCTGGGGCAAAGTACCCGTGAGGAAAAGGCGGAGGAAGAAGGGATACATCCGGCTAAAGAGACGCATAAAGAGGTGTGATTATGTTCGGACATCAGATTGTAATGATTGTAATAGGAATCCTGTGCGGCAGTATTTTGTTCAGCCGGTATCTGCCCAGATGGATAAAGAAAGTGGATATCGTGGCCCTCAGCGACGACCATAACCCCGGTACAGCCAATGCCATGCAGCATGCGGGAATACCAGTGGGCTTATTGTGCCTGTTTGGGGATATTTTCAAAGGAATACTTCCGGTGCATGCCGCGCTGCGGCTGGGGCTGGAAAGCGGTTGCCTCTTCTCGCTGATCATGGCGGCACCGGTGCTGGGACATGCTTACTCCCTGTATCACAGGGGCAGAGGGGGAAAGGCCATCGCAGTATCCTTTGGGGTATTGATCGGACTGATGCCTATTCACACGGAGCCCATATTCGCACTGTGCAGCATATACCTGTTCTTCTCCCTGGTGGTGCGCATACGGCCTCATACCCGGAGGACGCGGATCACCTATGCTTTGCTGGCCATGAGTTCTTTATACATGCTTTATTCCAGATGGATTTCCTGGCAGGTCTGCGGGGGCATGTTGGCGATCTCCTGTATTGTGGTTCACAAGAACAGCCTGCGCCAGCAGGCATTGGAGCAGCAGGCAGCGGAAGTGGCAAAGAATACGACCACGCTCTCTATATAAATGGTGGACTGCGTAAAATATCCCGGAATCTCCTGCCGGCTGTAGGGCGGGAGATTTTTTCTTTTTGGAAAATGCAAAATTATGTCAAAAAGGGATTGACAAAGCATATTATATGACGTATAGTATGTTCAAAAGTAATATTATACGTCGTATAATATTGTATGGACACACAATATGGCAGCTGCCATGGCCAGGCAGGTGCGGAACTTCAAAGCGGCATGGACTCTGCGGGGCAGATGCGAAACTTCAAAACAGCATAGGTCCTGGAAGGGCAGATGCGAAACTTCAATTTAGAAAGGAAAGAGCATGGTATTTAATACAGGTGCCGCTCTGCTGGATGCCATTGTACTGGCGGTGGTATCCAAGGAGCCGGAAGGAACATATGGGTATAAGATTACCCAGGATGTGCGGCAGGTAATAGAACTGTCGGAATCCACGCTGTATCCGGTACTGCGCCGTCTACAGAAGGACGATTGTCTGGAGGTGTATGACAGGGAATGCGCAGGACGTAACAGGCGTTACTATAAGGTGACCAGCAGGGGCTGGGCCCAGCTACAGCTGTATGAGAGCGAGTGGCGCAGCTATTCAAAGAAAGTTACCTCGCTGTTTGGGGGAAAGGGTTAAGGAGGCAGATATGAATAAAGTTGAGTTTATGAGGCAGCTGGAGAGCCTACTGCAAAATATCTCAGAGCAGGAGCGACAGGAGGCCCTTCAATATTATGGAGATTATTTTGATGATGCCGGTCCGGAAAACGAGCAGGCGGTGCTGGAGGCTCTGGGCAATCCCGCCCGGGTGGCAGAGAACATCAAAAGGGATCTGTATGGCGCGGGCTATGGGGACGGCTACGAAGCCCGCAAGCCTGTCACAGGGAGGGAGCTTACGGAGTATGGTACTTTCGTGGATGACACGCAGAACCAGGGGAGTGGCTGGCAAAACTCGGAAGCGCATAATTCTGCGGCACAGACTGGTACAGCCCAAAATGCGGCGGCACAGGGTGCGGCGGCACAAGCCACTGTGACACAAAGCGCCGCAAGTGCCGGTATGCGGGGGACAGGCGCTACAGCAGGCCCTGCCCCGGCGGCGGCTATGACGGCAGGGCCATGGCAGGGCATTCCGCAGCCTGTCCCTGCGTGGGGCAACGCGGGACAGGGAGCCCAGGGACAGGCCGGAAAGGCGGGCAAGAAGCCGATGTCCAGCGGCACTATAGCGCTGATTGTGATCCTGTGTATCATATGTCTGCCGGCAGGCGTGGGGCTGCTTGGCGGGGCAGTGGGGATTGTCTTGGGAATATTGGGAGGACTGCTGGGCCTGGCAGCCGCCTGGTTCGGCATGATCCTTGGTTTTGGCATTGCCGCGGTGGCATGCGTTTTGGCAGGGATGTTTGTCTGTGTTGTCGGTGTGGCGGGTATGTGCTACCATCCGCTGGCCGGTCTGGGACTCGTGGGAGGCGGCCTCATTGCAATCAGCATTGGCATCTTCTTTATGATGGCGACCGTGGCTATGGCGGGTGTGGCTACTCCGGCTATCTTCCGCGGCATCCGCTGGCTGATTAAGCGGATCAAGAAAGCGTCGTAGAAAATTTTAAGCGGCATATTTCCCGGCAGGATACCGTGCCGTTTCCAGCAGCACGTTCTTATACACAGTATTTGAGAACTTCGTTTTTAATCTGACATTTTGCCCGGAAGATAGGAATTCCATTTTGCCGGGCGACAAGCGGTCGGATATGGCTCGCCGGGACTGTATGCCGACAGGAAAAATGTGGAACCTTTGTACGCACAACCGATAAGTCTTTTCTTCCTGCACGGCATATGCTGCCTGATTAGGCAACATGCGCGGACAGGAATTGGAAAATCTTAGCGATCGTTAGTATAACTACATGTGCGGATTCAAATTAGAAAGGCATGGAGATTATGAAAAAATTTATGAAATTTTGTTTTGTGCTGGCATTAATACTGATTATCATAGGAGGTGTGTTGTATATGCTGGGCAGAAAGACGGGCGGCAGGGAGGAGATGAATGAACTGCTGTCGGATATCGGCGGTGACTGGGTAGATATTGACGGCCTGCTGCAAGACAGATGGGGGTCATATGATCTTGATGACGTGTCTATTTTCAGCGGTAATTATGCCATCTGGAAAGGCGATGTGGAGAAGCAGATGATCTGCCAGGGCGGCATTGCCGAACTGAATCTGGAGATCGGCGGCAGCATGGTGGAGATCAAGAAATCCGATGATGAAAATATATATATTGAAGGCGAAAGCGTGGGAAAAATGCAGGCTTATGTGGAGGAGGGCGTGCTGTATGTAAAGTCCGTGCGGCCCGCCAATCTGCTGGAGGAGATCAAAAACAGCACGATCACGCTGTATCTGCCGCGGGAAAACAGTACCCTGGAAGTGCTGAAGGTGTCTCTGGGAGCCGGGCAGTTGAAGCTGGCTAATCTGGGAGTGCAGAACATGGAGGCATCCGTCGGCGCAGGCCAGCTGTTGATGAAAGAGATGGCTCTGGGCAATCTGGAGGTGTCCCTGGGAGCCGGGGAACTGCGGACAGAGGATATCACAGTGAGAAACCTGGTGGCTTCCATCAGCGCGGGAAATATGTATTTTTCCGGCGGCATCTATGAGAGCGCGGAGATCAGCTGTTCCATGGGTAATGTCAGTATGGAACTGGAGGGGGAGCCGGAAGATTTTAACTATCAACTCAATTGCGCGGCGGGCAATATGGAGATTGACGGGGAGAGTTATGCCGGAGCGGCAGTGGAGCGTTATATCGACAATGGTGCCGCTAAGCTGCTGGACATCGACTGTTCCATGGGTAATGTGGAGGTTGATTTCTGATGGAAAGGCCAGGATTTAACCGCAATCAAATCAAGTATCTGGTCATTGCCGCCATGTTGATTGATCATATCGCATGGGCCTTTGTGCCCATGGAGTCGGTGCCGGGACAGATCATGCATTTTATCGGGCGGCTCACTGGCGCCACCATGGCATTTTTTCTGGCGGAGGGCGACTGTCACGCCCGGATTGTACAGAAATACGCCGG
>CAMWSA010000125.1 GCA_947176785.1 uncultured Lachnospiraceae bacterium | reverse complement strand
TGACGTCATAGAAGGCAGCGAGAACATCTCCCTCCATACCAGTCTCCTGGCTCTCAATGCCTCCATAGAGGCGGCAAGGGCCGGGGAGGCCGGAAGGGGCTTCGCCGTAGTGGCGGGGGAAATCCGTGAACTGGCTGAAAAGACCCAGAACCTGACACAGAATATGAGCGAGTTCGTGTCCAACATAAAAGACGCCTCCCACAAGAGTGTGGGCAGCACCCAGGAAACCATCAATATTCTTGGGCAAATGACGGAGAAAATCGAAAATGTCTGGACACTTAACAGTGAAAACCAGGAGCAGGTCTCCAGCGTCAGTGGAACCATCAGTTCCATAGCCGCCGTCAGCCAGGAGATCAGCAGTTCCATGACAGAGATGGAAAACCAGCTGCGGGACAGCACCGAGTTCATGAGCAGCGTCAGCCAGGACCTGATCAAGGCCGTGGAACCGGTGGTGGGAATCGAGAAGACACTGGATGACGCGGCGAAGCAGATGGGTGCCATGACCGAGGACCCTTTCTTCCATCTGAAAAACGAGGAATTTGCCCAGTATGTGAGCAGTGCCATCACCGCCCACCGCACATGGCTGAGCAATCTTCAGGATATGGTGGAAAGGCGCACGGTGCTGCCGTTACAGCTCAACTCCAGCAAATGTGGTTTCGGGCATTTCTATTATGCCCTGACTCCCAAAATCCCTGAGATATTGCCCATCTGGAACGCCCTGGGGGAAAAACATAAACGTTTCCACCAGTACGGTTCGGATGTGATCCAGGCAATCAAGAGCCAGCAATACGAACTGGCCGAACAGCTATGCAGCGAGGCGCAGCAGTACTCCACAGGTCTGATTGCGGACATGGAAAAAATGCTGCAGCTTGCAAAATAGAGCGCCGATACTCCCGGTATCAGCCGCTCCCTATTCCGGCACGGCACATGCAGCAAATTTGGCAACATATACCGTGCCGGCGGGAAAATCCAATCGGTCGTGCGTATAAAAAACAGAATTAAGGAATGTTCCCCCCTTCAGCCGGATATATTGAAACAGCCGGACTTGATGGGGGGATTTTATTATGGACAAAAAACAGAGCTGGTGGCTTATTCTGGTCAAAGCCATGATCGTGGGCGGTACCATGACGGTGCCGGGGGCCAGCGGAGGCACCATGGCCATGATCCTGGGGATCTATGAAGATTTGATCGCAGCTGTGGGAAGCCTGCCCCGGCTGTTAGCGGACTATATAGCTTCAGGGCCCCGCTTTCCTGTCCCCCAAAAACGGCGCTGTGCCAAAGCGCAATATATAACGAGCGCTAAGATTTTCCAATTCCTGCCCGGCACATGTCACGTAATCGGGCAACATGCGTCGGGCAGGAAGGAAAATCTAACCGCTCGTGAGTATAACACAGACAGACCGGGAATCACCAGGCCACGGCAATTCTCGGAATCCCGTGACATCCCAAATCCGCAAAAAGCCCCAGGGGCGCAGGACATCCTGAAAAGCCTGTGCTTTCTGGCTCTGTTCTGCGTGGGTGCATTGGCAGGAATGGCCCTGCTGGCAGGCGGCGTGCTGGCCCTGCTGGAACGATACCCGGTGGTCGTCAGCTATTTCTTTCTGGGAGCCGTGGCCGGGGGCATCCCTCTGATCTGCCGGCAGGCCCGGGTTAAAAAAATGACCTGGCAGGTACTTTTCTGGCCCCTGGCAGGTCTGTTTGTGGTCTATGGACTGGCGGCGCTGCCCGAAGGACTGTTTAGTGCCGGGCTCTCCGGCGGCGAACCTCTCCCTGCCGGTATCTCCCTCCCCCAATTCCTGTTCCAGTTCCTGGGGGGCGGCATCCTGGCGGTGGCCCTGATCCTGCCCGGTATCAGCGTATCGCAGATGCTGCTGATGCTGGGACTGTATGAACCGGTGATGGCAGCGGTGAGCCAGCTTCACTTCCTGACCCTGGTCCCCCTGGGGATGGGGGCCGTCCTCTGTACCCTGCTGGTTACCCGCCTGCTGGGGGATGCCATGCAGCGCCGCCCCCAGCCCACCTACCTGCTGATTCTGGGCTTCGTGCTGGGTTCCCTGGGGGAATTGTATCCCGGTCTGCCCACCGGCTGGAACCTGCTCTTCGCCCCCCTGGCCGCCGCCGCAGGCTACCAGCTGCTCTCCCGCCTGTCCCGCAGGGCAGGGTGAGAAGACCTCCTTGCTCTGTCCATGGTTCTGACCACCGGCGGTAACTGTACTGACGACCGCTGCAATTTTCCCATTCCTGCAAGGCACATGCTGCGTTATCGGGCAACATGTGCCCTACAGGAAGGAAAATCTAATCAGTTGTGCGTACATTCTCCTCCGCGCCGGCGCTCTCAATCAGCGCTTTCAGCAGATCCGGATAAGGGAAAGTCAGTTCTCTGCGGTTAAACAGACCAAAGTTCTCCCCGTCCCCCTCAAAGGCGTTGTTGTCCCACCACAGGCAGGGAATGCCGTATTCACGGGCCTTTCCCACATAGTACCTGGCCCACTGGACGCGCTCCTGTTCGTTATCCTTGTTCATGGCACCAAACTCGCCGATGATCACCGGCACGCCCTTGCTCAGAAACAGTTCGTCCAGCGTCTTCATCAGATGGTCGATCTCTCCGGTATCGTTATCCCAGGTGGAACGTCCCGCCGTGTTCAGGGCAAAATCGTAGGGAGTGTAGGCATGTACCGATACGATCAGATGGTCATCCTGGGGCAGCACAAGCCCTTTCAGGGCCACATCGCTGGAGGATGCCGCATATCCCGGGACCATCAGATTGCGGATGGTATTATTGCCGCCGGTGGCCCGCACCGCATCCACAAAGACCTGGTCCAGATAGTTGACCACGTCCCGGCCCTCCTGGTCGCCGCCATTCCACTCCACACTGGTCCCTTTTTTCCGGGGCTCGTTCATCCCCTCAAAAATCAGATGCTCATCATAGTCCCTGAAACGGGTGGCAATGGCAGTCCACAGGGCGGCAAGCTGTTCCGCCGCCGCATCCTTATTCTCCTCGGAGGGGAAATGCCATTCCTCATGATGGATGTTGACAATCACATAGACGCCCCGACTGTAGGCGTAATCCACTACCTCCTGCACCCTGTCCATCCAGGCGGGCAGGACGGTATATGCCGGCGCGCCGCCCATCTGGCCGCCCCAGGACACAGGAATACGGATCACGTTAAAGCCCTGGCCGATAATCGTGTCGATCATCTCCTGGGTAGTCTTGGGGTTCCCCCATGCCATCTCCATATTCACACCTATGCTGCCTCCGGTGGCATCCAGGGTATTCCCCAGGTTCCAGCCGATCTTCATCTCCTTTACCAGATCCATTGGGGATACGTCCTGCATTGTAATTTCAAAGTCCTGCATTGGGTTTTCACCCCCCTGTGTCTCTTCCTCCCGGGAGGATTCGAGTTCGCCCGGGACGCCGCTCTCTTCCCCCGCGGCAGCGCTCTCCTGCTCCCCGGTACCTTCTCCCGCTGCGGCACTTTCCTGCCCGGCAGTCCCTTCTTGCCCCGCCCTGCTTTCCTGCTCCTGTGCCGGCTGCGATTGCTGTACAGGCGCGGCGGTTCCATCCGGCCGGGTGTCCCCGCAGCCTGCCAAAGCCGCCACGGCCAATACACCGCACAACATTACTGCTAATATTCTCTTTTTCATATCTGCTCCTTTCCCGCATATCCGGGCAGTGTCAACCCATATATCCTTTTTATGCTATCACAAAAGAAGCAACCTGGCAACCCATTTAGCAGCTATAACAGGAAAAATCTTGTACAGCATTCTTAAGTCGTCCTTATCTTGCCTATATTGCCCAATCCCTGTATCCTGAAAGGGAACTTCGCAATCGCCTGACAAATCACTTCCGGCAAAATCCCCTGCGAAATTCTCACCACACTCCAAAGCACTTCCCGACCCAATACCCCAGTCCCAGCACCCAACTGGTGAAAATGCCGTAGAGGATCACCGGCCCGGCGATGGTGAAAATTTTGCAGCCCACGCCGAAGACCTGGCCCTCCTTCTTGTACTCGATGGCGGGGGCCGCCACGGAGTTGGCAAAGCCTGTGATAGGCACCAGCGCCCCGGCTCCGCCCCATTTCACAATCTTGGGGTAAAGGTTAAACCCCGTCAACACCACGGAACATAACACCAGAATCAGGGAACACCAGCTGCCTGCGCTCTGCTTGTCCAGGCCCAGCTTCTCACAGTAGTTCAGGATAAATTGCCCGATGCAGCAGATGATGCCGCCTACAATAAATGCCTTGAGCATTTGCAGCCCCAGATTGTGGGTGGGCGTCACCTGCTTCACATACTTTTCATAGTCCTGTTTTTGCTTCTCATTCATGCCTTTTTCCTTTCTGAATTATACTCACGACGGTTAGATTTTCCTTCCTGCACGGCACATGTTGCCCGATTATGCGATGTTCAGGAATTGTTGGCGTCCCAAGCGTATGCCGTCCGCCGGTCAGCCGCCCACCACCCTGTGCAGCTCCTGCCAGAAATAGAACAGGGAGCCGCAGATTTTGCCCACTGCCATAGCCAGAACGGCGCAGCCCAGCCCATGGCGGAAAGAAATCCTTCTGGTAAATATGGGAATGCTGTCCAGCATCTCCGCAATAGCCAGGGCCAGGCATCCCACAAACATGCCGTAAAACAGTCCGGATATACCTAAAAATCCCTGCCCCAGCGCCTTCCAGAGCCAGTCGAGGCCCGGCTGACGACTCTCCAGCCATGTCCCGATCTGGAGATAGCGGTTAAAAATACTGAATATGCAGCCCACGATAGTCCCCACCATCACCATATCCTCATAGAGCCAGATTTCCCTGGCGGAATGGGTTTTCCCCGCAAAGCGGGGAACCAGCCCCACCGCACTGAGTACCGTGAACACTCCCGCCGCTGCCAGCAGGCCAAAGCTAAAGCCCGCCAGGGCCAGCAGGCACCACATGATTACCTGCATCAGGCATCCACCTCCTTACCTTCCCGGCCCGCGGTGTCCACCAGCGCCTTGTTCACATCCTCCTCATAGTTGCGCATGGACACTTCAATGGGGGTGGGGTCCTTGGTGATGCGCCTGCCGCCGATATGGTTAAAAAAGACAATAATGCCCAGCGCCAGCCCCAGGCTGTAAGCCACCTCCAGCACATTCAGCCCCCCCGGCTCCCTGCCCATGGCAATCTTATAGATCTCCGAAAATACATCATTGATCCCCACGTCGTTGTGAAAAGCCATGATGGTAAAACCGGTTCCAAAAAAGCTGACCAGACATACAAGCGCCACCTTGCACCACAGCTTCGCTCCCTTGTACTTAGGCACCCGGACCCGCTCCAGCACCACGTCCGTCTCGCCCACGGACTGGACGGTGATTCCCGGACAAGCCTCCTCCATAAGGGAAATGACTTTCAGTACGCTGATTACCGTGCGCTGCTGGTGCGCCCCGCCTGTCCATGGCTTCTTACCGCTGCCGGCACTCTTCCCGCCCTGGGCCTGGTCGCTCTCCGTGAAATGATACACCTTGATGGCCTTACACTTGGCCAGTACCTGTTGATCCGTACATTGCAGAGTGGCAATGTCCCTCAAAAAAACATCCTCACTCCGGCATTCCGCATTGCGGTCACACTTCAGATATACGGTTACATTTGCCATGATTTGTCTTCCTTTCCGGCACTTCCGATAACGGCACTGTAATTGATTTTGATTATTCATTTCCAAACTGCCTTAAAGTTATGCAAACACGACAATAGAATCCACGCTCCGAGGGGATTCTATTGCTGTAAAAAAATCGGAGAAGCCCGCAAGCTCCTCCGACTGTCCCGATCTCTCAATCGTTCTGTATATATTTCCCAATGGTTCGTTTTTTTTTGCCGCATGCTACAGTAAACAGCAATGCCGTTATGATGATGCAGACTACCCGTTTCTTCGTCATACAGTACCTCTGTGGTCTCTCCCATCAGTCCCACAGCTTAAACGCGATGTTCATATCCACTTCCCCGCTGATCCCGTTGATGCTCCCTTTTTCTGAATACTGCCACACACCGTAGGCATAGGGGTAGTAAAGCTCCTCCCCATAGTAGGCAAACCACTTGTCATAGTTCTCAAGCCGCTCCAACTCCAGCAAGAGCAGAGCCGTCTCCATATTGTGGTAAAACATGGCCTTATATCCCGCCGCCTCGATGGTATCCAGGAACGCAATGGTCACATCGGTGCGCTCCTGGGGCGTCAGCTGGTTCATCCGCGCCGTACTGCTGCCCACCTTCTCCACGTCAAACACCACAGGGCAGTCGATCTGGTAAGGGGCGATCCGCTCCAACACAAAATTGGCCTCCTCCACTGCCTCCTCCACCGTGATGGCCTGGGTGAAGAAATAGACGCCCACCTTGATGCCATGGGCCAGCGCACCCTGGATATTGGTCTGGAAAGTCTCATCCTCCACCAGCTTGCCGCTCTCATACCCCCGCAGGCCCAGCCGTAAAAAGACAAATTCCACACCGTCTGCCGCCACTTTTTCCCAATCTATGTTCCCCTGATACTTGGATACATCAATTCCCATGTGGGACACCACCTGCCCGTTCTCCAGATATTGAAAACGGCCGTTTTCCAGCACCTGTAAATTCTCCTGCACATATCCATGCTGTGCCAGTTCCCTTTGAATAGGCACAAAATGATACCTGCCGCCGCTGACCAGTACCACATCGTCAGGATACAGGGGGCGCAGGGTCTCCAGCGCAGACTGCCCGTCCGCCAGCTGCACCCTGATTTCCCCCAGGATCTCCTCCTGCTGGTTGTGAAGTGCGGTCTCCAATGTCTGCTCGTTTTCCGCCTGGGCCTGGGCCACGGCCTCCGCCACCCTTTGATCCAACTCCTCCTGTGTATAAATATTCCCCTGGGCCATCTGGGCATTGCCTATGGCCTCCTGCAGCAGCCGGTCCGTCTCCCCCGTCTTTGAGTCAATCCAGGAATATACCACAATGGCTAACAAAGTAACCAGAAATAACCCGCCAAACGCCATTGCAATTCCCACCACATAGGAGAGGGTAGCCTTTCTCCTCAGACGCTTCCTGCGCTGCCTGTTCTCCTCGTCATAGGAACTCAATGTTTTGCCTTCCCGCTTATCTGTCTTGTTCTCTTCACTCATCTTGTACTCCCATCTTTCTGTGCAATCCATCCTACATCTCTACTATAATCGAATTTATGTGGATTGGGAAGAGAGAATACATAAAATTTATGTTTTTTTAAGGATCAATCACTCCACCGCCAACTGCCGCATATGCAGCAAAATCTTCTTTTCCAGACGGCTCACCTGCACCTGGCTGATGCCCAGGATGGACGCCACCTCCGTCTGGGTGTGGTTGCGGTAGTAGCGCAGCACGATCAGCTGTCTCTCCTGCTCTTTCAGAGTGGACAAAAGCTGCTGGAGCAGCAGATGGTTGATCAGGCTCTCCTTTTCCGGGTCCTGGCTGCCATTGCTGACGCTGCCGCAGCCGCCGGGCCCTGCCGCCACCTTATCCACCAGATAAATTTCACTGCCGTCATCCTGATATACCGATGCATAGATGGACTCCACCCTGGTCTCCGACTCCATTGCCATGATAATGTCCTCCGGTTCGATTCCTGTCTCCCGGGCAAGCTCACTGAGCCCAGGCTCCCTGCCCAGTTCTCCCTGCAATTTGGCCCTGGCTACCTTGACCTTCATGGAGCGCTCTTTCAGCGTCCTTGACACCTTCACCGGCCCGTCGTCCCGCAGAAAGCGCTTGATCTCCCCGGTGATCATGGGCACCGCATAGGTTGAAAATTTTACGTCATAGGACAAATCAAACTTGTCCACCGCCTTCATAAGGCCGATGGTGCCGATCTGGAACAGGTCCTCCGGCTCCACTCCTCTTCCCAGGAAACGCCGTACAATGGTGCGTACCAGCCCCAGGTTTTTCTCTATCAGTACCTCTCTCGCCGCTTTATCACCTGCCTGTGATCTCGCAATCAGCACTGACACATCTTCCATAGATTCCTTCCCGCATGCCGCAGGCGCTTTGCCGCGGCACTACATCAATATTTCCCCTTTCTTATCTAAGTCCCGCATGTTCCCGGAAGGCGCACCACCCACTGATCCATAGCAGACCGCTTTAAGGCGTCCTGCTATGGATCACTGCGCCTTCCGGGAGCATGCTGTTAAATATCTTTTATCTAAGTCCCGCATGTTCCCGGAAGGCGCACCACCCTTGATCCATAGCAGACCGCTTTAAGGCGTCCTGCTATGGATCACTGCGCCTTCCGGGAGCATGCTGTTAAATATCTTTTATCTGAGTCCCGCATGTTCCCTGCGCTCAGCTTCCCTCCTCTATCAAGGGATATGTGCCCAGCTTTTTCACCATGCGCACCAGCGTCCCCTGCCCTGGTTTGCTATGTACCTCCAGTTCATCCATAAAAGCCTCCATAAACGCAAAGCCCATGCCCGAGCGGTCATACTCCGGCTTGGTGGTATACAGGGGCTCCATGGCCTGTTCCACATCCGCAATCCCCTTGCCGTGATCCTCCACCTCGATCTGCAGCACGTCCCTCTCCAGGCAGCAGCGCAGTTGCACTTTTCCAGGGTGGATGATCAGGTAAGCCGGCTGGCTGTTGCCGTGCTTGCTGTAGCCATACACGTTGTCATAGCCATGGATAATAGCGTTGGTTACTGCCTCGGACACAGCAGTTTTGATATCCGCCACCTCATCCAGAGTGGGGTTTAAATGAGCCACGAAAGCGGCCACCGACACCCTGGCAAAACCCTCGTTGAGAGATACGGCATCAAATTCCATACTCATTTCATTCTTCCAGGGCAGCCTCTCGACCACACCTGCATTTTGCTGTAACTGTTTTTCTGCTGTCATAAACCTACTCCTCTTTTCTCCTAAATTCCATTCTCCAAATTTCCTCTGTCCTGCAGCTGCCTAGTCCATAACCTCAATCAGCTTATTCAGCCCTGATACGCACAAGATCCTTCGGATCTGCGGGTCTGTATGAATGGCGAACACCTTGCCGCCAAAACAGGCGATTTTCTTGTACCTTCCCATAATAATGCCGATCCCTGAGGAATCCATGAACCTCGTCTCCTCAAAATCAAACACCACGTTCTCCACTTCCTCCCTCAGTATGTAGCTGTCCGCCGTCTCGCAGATATAAGACGATTTATGGTGATCCACCTCCTCCGGCAGCTTTACCATCAGGCAGTTGTCAATGACCTGAAAATCCTCCATTCCTCTCACCCTCCTATTATACAGGCAACAATATTAGCGATTATACTTGAAGCAGAAAGCAGCAATCCCAATATTGTTGACTATAGTTCCGCCATTTTTCGACATTTCTCGCATAAAAAGAGAACATATCTTTGCGATATGTCCTCTCCTCCTTGGTAGCTTATGCATATTTTTTCGAAAAGTATTTTACTGGTTCGCCAGAGCGCCCTTTAATCTCTGGATAATTTCTGTCTATTATAAACATCTCCGAGCCAACGCGACTACTCAGGAGGGCGTATTCCGTCTT
>CAMWSA010000124.1 GCA_947176785.1 uncultured Lachnospiraceae bacterium | reverse complement strand
CTTTATTAGAGTAGAATCCGCATATATCAATGTGGAAAGGATCTCCATAAAAGAGGCTGTTTATACAAAATCGCCTGTTCCAATTTCTGCAGTTTTCCCGAGTATTACAGCGTCACAGAGATCCCTTTTCAAAGACCCACAAATTCTTCATCTGCCTGCTGATCTGGTCGTAGGTCCATCTCAGGCGGCTGCGGGCCACGCAGTTGGGGTCATTGACCAGAAAACTGTCCTGGTCATAGCCGTAGATCACGATAAAATGGCCTCCTGCCGTGAAGTCTCCCGGTCTCATGGAAAGAATCAGCACATCTCCCTGGTCCAGCGCCGCCTTCATCTCCCGCTCCGACGCTTTGGGCTGGCTCACCTTCACGCCGTACAGCGGTGCCACATCCTCCATCAGCGCCCACAGCGTGCCCGTGCCGGATAAATAATACCCTCTCTCCATGCTGAATTCCGCGATCATGTCCGGCGTCAGGCTCTCGTCCCCCGTGAGATAGTACAGCACCATGGACAGGCAGGTGGGACCGCAGCCGGAAACGGCAATACAGCTGTTGTCCCCATAGGATGCGTATCCCCAGCGAGGGTCCCATTGCAGAAAAAGAGGATATTCCTCCGCTTTCTCGCTCTCTGTCAGTCCCCCCATGGCCCTGTGTTCCGCTGTCAGCCAGCCTTCCACGAAGTCCGCCATCTCAGGGTTGTTGGCCAGAGCCTCCAGCAGCTGCTCCGGATATGCCTCACTGTTCTGCCGAATCGTCGCAATCCTCTCATCCCACTGTCCCAGTTCTTCAAGCTTTTCCAGCACCTGACGGCTGCTCCGGTCCTGGGGCCTGTCCACATGCTCCAGGGCACATCGCTCCGCATAGGAAATCGACAGGCTGTCCACTATCACATCCGCCGCGCTATGGCTGGTCTCCCGCACACTGCCATAGCTGTCCTGTCCGCCCATGGCATCCATGTGGAACATCTGCACCATATTGTAGGTGCGGCTGATCTGTTCCCTCTGTTCCCTGAGTTGTCCGCGTACCTGTACCAGCTGTATCAGGCATAGCACAATACAGGCCCATGCCGCCAGCATGCCCGCTGTCAAAAAATATCTCTGTTGTCTCTTCCTTACACTCTTTTGCTGCATATCCTTTGTCCTCCCGGTTTCAGGCGGGATGCCCTGCCGTCCGTATCCCTGCCCTTCATCGGTTCTATTTTCCCTCCCCAATGTCACCGAATTGTATCCGTATGCTCTTTTTTTTCACTAAATCTAAAAAATCCCGGCCCCGCCGCAGGCATGGCTGCCTGCGCATAGCCTGCGGAAATCAATACGCCTTGCCTGCCAGGATCTCCAGATAGTCCTGATAGTTCTTCTCCAGCAGCGTGGGCGTGTCCAGCCCATAGGGACATTTGTCCCTGCACTTGCCGCAGTGCAGACACTCCTTGATCTTATGCATCTTCTCCTGCACCTGGGGCGTCAGCTGCGCCTGGGAAGGTGACCGCCGGATCAACAGGCTCATCCGGGCCATATTGTTAATCTCTATCCCCACGGGGCAGGGCATACAGTAGCCGCAGCCCCTGCAGAAATTTCCGGAAAGCTCCTGTCTGTCACGGGCAATTACAGCTTCCAGCCCCTCATCCATCACCGGAGGCTTCCGGATATAGGACAGAAATTCATCCAGTTCGGACTCCCGTTGAACGCCCCAGATGGGCAGCACGTTCTCATACTGGGCCAGATAGGCGTAAGCCGCCGCAGAATTGGTGATCAGTCCGCCGGACAACGCCTTCATGGCGATAAAGCCACAGCCCGTCTCCGCAGTCCTGCGCACCAGTTCAATATCCTTCTCCGTGGCCAGATAACAGAAGGGGAACTGCAGGGTCTCATATAATCCGCTCTCCACCGCCTCTGCAGCCACATTCAGCCTGTGGTTGGTGATGCCGATATGGCGCACCTTGCCCTGGGCCCTGGCCTCCAGCATGGCCTCATACAACCCCGTGCCGTCCCCCGGCCTGGGGCAGAAAGAGGGGTTGTGAAACTGATAGATATCAATATAGTCTGTCCGCAGATTGCGCAGGGAGGTCTCCAGATCTTTCCAGAAATCCGCCGCAGTACAAGCCCCGGTCTTGGTGGCAATATACACTTTTTCCCGCATGCCTGCGAAAGCCTCCCCCACCTTCTCTTCGCTGTCCGTATACCATCTGGCAGTGTCAAAAAAGGTCACGCCGCCGTCATAGGCCCTGCGCAGCAGCCTGACTGCCTCCTGCCTGCTGATCCGCTGGATCGGCAGCGCCCCGAAAGCGTTTTTTTCCACAGTAATCCCCGTTTTTCCCAATGTTACCTTTGCCATACTACCCTCTCCTTTCAAAACCTGCCTGTCCTAAATCCCATATCCGTCCCTCCGGCACAACCGGCACGGAATGTCCGTCTGCGCATCCGAATATTCTTCTGGCACTGTCTGGGCGGATGCAGACCGAATAATCACCCGGCACCGCCTGGGCGGATGCCGATATAAATCCGAAAAAGGGCAAGCGCTCATAATGGACTCACCCTTTTCCCACTTGTGCTGCGGCATCATTTCCCTTTGGGACGCCTGTACATGCACCTGACCTGAATCAACTCGGAAACCGTTTTCTTACTTTCTGACCAGCAGACTCTTCCCTGTCATCTCGGCAGGCTGCTCCTTTCCCATGAGTTCAATCAGGGTGGGAATGATGTCCGCCAGACAGCCGCCCTCCCGCAGACCGTAGGCAGGGTCAGCATTCACCAGGATGAAGGGCACCTGATTGGTGGTGTGGGCGGTGAAAGGTGCGCCGCTCTCATAGTCCACCAGCTGCTCGGCATTGCCGTGGTCCGCACAGATGAACAGGATGCCGCCCACCTCCCTGATGGCCTCCACTGCCCTGCCCACGCAGGTGTCCACTGCCTCCACCGCCTTGATGGCAGCTTCCTCCACGCCGGTGTGGCCCACCATGTCAGGATTGGCAAAATTGATGATGATCACATCATACTTATCACTGCGAATGGCCTCGCAAAGCCTGTCACAGACCTCATAGGCGCTCATCTGGGGCTTTAAGTCATAGGTAGCCACATCCTTGGGGGAATTCACCAGCACCCTGTCCTCACCGGGGTTAGGCTCCTCCACACCGCCGTTGAAGAAAAAGGTCACATGGGCATACTTCTCTGTCTCGGCAATCCTGGCCTGGGTCATGTTGTTGGCGGCCAGCCACTCGCCGAAGGTATTGGTCACCGCCACCTTGTGGAACGCCACCTCCTTGTTGGGGATGGTGGGGTCATAGTCGCTGAAGCAGACGAAAGTGATATCCTTTCTGGCCCCCCGGTCAAAGCCTTTGAAATCATCATCGCAGAAGGCCCTGGTGATCTCCCTGGCCCGGTCCGGACGGAAGTTGAAAAACACCACTGAGTCCCCGTCCTGCACGATGGCTACAGGCTTGCCGCCCTCCACTGCCACCGTGGGCTTTACAAACTCATCCGTCTCCTCCCGGTCATAGGACTGCTGGATACCGCAGACGCCGCAGGCCGCAGTCAGTCCCTCGCCCCTGGTCATGGCGTCGTAGGCCAGCTTCACCCTGTCATAATTGTTATCCCTGTCCATGGCATAGTAACGGCCCATGACGGAAGCGATCTTACCTGCGCCGATCTTCTCCATCTCCGCCACCAGATCCTCGGCAAATCCCTTGCCGCTCGCAGGAGGCGTGTCCCGTCCGTCCAGGAAGCAATGTACATATACCTTGTCAAGCCCCTGTCTCTTAGCCAGCTCCAGCAGGCCGTACAGGTGGGTGTTATGGCTGTGTACGCCGCCGTCGGACAGAAGGCCCATGAGATGCAGGGCGCTGCCGTTCTTCTTACAATTCTCCACCGCCTTGAGCAGGGCCGGATTCTCAAAGAAAGTACCGTCCATAATCTCCTTGGTGATCCTGGTCAGCTCCTGGTATACAATACGGCCCGCACCCATATTCAGATGGCCCACTTCGGAATTGCCCATCTGCCCCTCCGGCAGGCCCACAGCCATGCCGCTGGCGTTGCCCCGCACCCAGGGGCATTCCTGCATCAGTTTATCCATATTGGGCTTCTTGGCCTGGGCCACCGCATTGCCCTCGGTCTTTTCATTCAGACCATAGCCGTCCAAAATCATTAGAACTATCGGTTTCTTGCTCATATTTCCTCCATTTCCGCTCTTGCGAGCATGTTCATTCAGTATTTGGCTTTTCGTGGAAATTATACACTTTATTTCCCTGCCGCGCAACTGTATTTTTTGCTTAAACCCCGGAAAAACGCCGGGAAAGCAGCGGTTCGGCTGTCACTTGGGTTTCAGCCTTCCATGGCTTTGGGGTTGCATTTACCATGGCCCTGGGGTACAATAATGGAATATTCATTCTTTGTGGCATCCATCATACGCATGGAAGGGGAGCCGGGAAGCCCCGCTTCCCAATACCGATTGACGCAATACCGACGGCTTTGCCGGCGGTATGCGGGAAAGAGGAAAAAATGATTACCTTACTGACCAAAATCTTTATCAGAGACAATAGGAACACCTCCTCCCCCGCCGTGCGGCAGGCTTATGGCGTACTCTGCGGAGTTGTGGGGATCGGACTGAATCTGCTGCTTTTTGCCGGGAAATTCTTTGCCGGGCTGCTCAGCGGCTCCATCGCCATCATGGCGGATGCCTTCAACAACCTGTCGGACGCAGGCTCCTCCATCATAACCCTGATCGGCTTCCGCATGGCGGGGCAAAAGCCTGACCCGGGACATCCCTTTGGGCATGGGCGCATAGAATACATTTCCGGCTTTCTGGTTTCCCTGCTGATCCTGCTGATGGCCCTGGAACTGATCAAAAGTTCCGTGGAAAAGATTCTCCATCCCCAGGAACTGATCTTTTCCCCTGTAGTTGTGGTGATCCTGGCAGCCTCCATCCTGGTAAAATGCTATATGGCCCTGTACAATTCCCGCATCGGCAGGCAGATCGACTCTGCCGCCATGAAAGCCACCGCCACCGACAGTCTCAGCGATATGCTGGCTACCGCCACGGTGTTGGCGGCCATGTTGACAGCCCACTATTTTGGACTGTCCATCGACGGCTACTGCGGCGTGCTGGTGGGGTTGTTTATCCTCTATGCGGGCTTTCAGGCCGCCAGGGACACTCTCAATCCCCTGCTGGGCCAGGCACCTGATCCGGCCTTTGTAAAGCAGATTGAGGAGATCGTCATGTCCTACGAGCCTATCCTGGGCATCCATGATCTGATTGTCCATAACTATGGTCCCGGACGGATCCTGATCTCCCTCCATGCGGAGGTGTCCGCAGATGGCAGCCTGCTTGAACTGCATGATACCATAGACCTGGCGGAACACAGGCTGCGCAGCGAACTGGGCTGCAGCGCCGTGATTCACATGGACCCCGTGTGCATCCACGACGAGCAGACCCGGCGCTTGAAAATCATGGCCCAGCATGTGCTATCCACCATAGACGAGAGACTGACGCTCCACGATTTCCGCATTGTGGCCGGCCCCACCCACACCAATTTGATCTTTGATGTGGTGACCCCCTATGATTTTGACTACAGCGACGCCGGGCTCTGTGAACTGATCAACCGCCGGCTGAAGGAACAGGATGCCGGCTACTGCGCCGTCATAGATGTGGACAAACAGATGCTGTAGCCCGTTCAGCCACAGTACGTTATAATCCCCAGCAGCTGGCCCTGGCGAACGCTGACAACGGCCTCCTGTCCGGTGAATTCATTGCTGATGCCAATGGGAAAGTCATTGGTAATCCTGGCATTGTCAAGTTCATATTTCATGCCCCGGATTTCCACCCCCAAAGCCTCCCTGCCCAGGGAAAACAGAGAGAGGTATCCCGCCGTGGACGCCGGAAAGCGCATCTCCTCATCCTCCATCACAAAGCACATCCCCTCCCTGTCCACCAGATATCCCACTGCGTCATGGTGCCTGATAAACAGCAGACACTGGATATTTGCGATGGTGTGTTCCGGCCTCCTCCCGCCCATTGCCCCATAGAGCAGGAAATCCCTGTATCCCCGCTCCAGGGCCAGCCGAATGGCCGCCAGGGTATCTGTGTCATCCTTCTCCGGCTTTAAGCGGAGTACACGCCCCGGGCTTTCCGCCTCCCACCGGCCTATTCGTGCCAGCTGCCCTTCTTTCACCGAGTCAAAATCTCCCAGCACCAGATCTGGCTCCAGCCCCAGCCTTTCACAATATTCCAATCCGCCGTCCACTGCGATTAACAGGTCTCCCTCGGACACTTTAATCTCTGTTGCAGACAGATCACCAGCCGCAACAATCACACATTTTCCTGTATGCTTCCCCATGTTCCACTTCCCTCTTCTCTTGCATTTCGGGTCATTTTGCGATATAACTGTATTGGAGAATATCTGTTCTGATTATGGCAGATTTTCCCTCTTATTGCAAGTGGCGCTATTCTTGTCAGAAAAGCTGACACTGCCAATACCCCTACGACCTCCCATCAAGCGCCTGCGGTCTTCATGGAGAGGTAAGTCGTGCAATCGTCTATATATGCCTTATACCAAAAAAGGAGCCATCATCATGCAATACATCACAGCCCCATATCCCCCGGAGACCTTGAAGCGCATGGAAGTCATGGACAGGCGCTACCGGCAGGCGGCGCGGGAATATTTCTCCAAACGCTGCGAATACTACCGGCCGTTCACCGGCGGAAGCTATGCCCGCATCACGATCCGGGACCAGAAAACCCGCTGGGGAAGCTGTTCCTCCACCGGCACCCTGTCCTTTAACTACCGGCTTATGTTCGCCCCGCCCCGGGTGCTGGACTATGTGGTGGTGCATGAACTATGTCACCTGACCCATATGAACCACTCCAAAGATTTCTGGAATCTGGTGGGCTCCGTCATGCCGGAATATAAAATACATCGCGCCTGGCTGAAAGAACATGGCCGGGAACTGAATATTGAAGATCATATGAAGAGGCTGAACCTGTTATAGGCCCAGCCTCTGTTTCTCCCGCTCAAGCTTCTCCTGTCTCTGTATATACTCACGAACGGTTCGTTTTTCCTTTCTGCACGTCACTCGATTATGCAACATGTGACATGCAGAAATTAGAAGAGCTTAGTGTTCATCTGTCATGCTCAGAGTAAATGTGATTCTAGCGATTTTCGTTCACAAACACCTGCGCTCTGGACTGGATGATATCCACCACCTCCTGCACGCTCTTCTGGCCGCTGAAGAAAGCCTCCGCCTCCTCCGTGATGATGTTGCGGATATCCTCGTTATAATAAGCCGTGCGGTTCACTGTGTAGATAAACTCACAGATCGCATCCACCTCTTCCTGGGTGAAGGGTTCCAAGATAATCTCCTCCCCATTGATGTTCCAGGTATCGTCATAATACTCCTTATTACCGTCCTCGTCTGTCCAATAAGGTCTCTCTGTGGCCTCCTTTGCCTTGTTTAAGAATGCCGACTTCAGCACCGGCATATCATAAAGCTGGTTGCTGGCCTGGTACTCCTCGGTCAGGAACTGGCGCACGAACTGCCATGCCCCATCCTGATGCCTGGATCTTGCAGAAATCATAAAGGTATAATTGCCGGAATTTAATGTGGAACCGTTGGAGTCCGACGTAGGGAATCCTACAAAGGAAATCTCCTCACCGATATACCCCTTGATCTGGTACTTGCAGTCTCTTATATTACTGATATACAGGTCATATAACAACGCCCTGTTCTCCCTGTACTGACTCTCATAGTAAGAATAATCATAATTTTCCCAATAATCCTGAGGATACTCCGAGGGCAGGGACTTGGCAAACTCCAGCATATCAATGAAGCTCTGGGAGTTGAAATTACACTTGCCTGTCTCCACATCGACAAAGTCCTGTCCCGCATAGCTTAACATATAATAGATATAGCTGTCCCGCATCATTTCGCCAAATGCCTTGGCACCCTCGGGCATGGTGGCGAGTATGGCCTCCACATCCGCCATGGTCCAGGACTGAGGTTCGCCCACCAGGGATTTTTTGGCTACCATGGTGCGCACATTGAAGCTGGGAACTACCGCGTACAGCTTTCCGTTCACAGAATAGGCATCCCACACATTCTGCAGGTACTCCAGCTTGCCCAATTCCTCGTCCGCCTCCAGCAGCTTGCCGACATCCGCCAGCAGCCCCTTGGAAATATAATTGCCATAACTGCTCATGTCGTTTAACAACATGATATCCGGCATCTGGCCGCTGGTAATATCACTGTTCAGCCTGGTCTGTCCCGCCGTCCAGTCTTCATTGGTGTTGTAGGTGCTGTAATCCTTCACCGTGATTCTGTACTGGTCGCTGACCTTGTTGAATTCTATAACCCTGGACTTGACATCCGAGTTCACATACTCTCCGCCCAGCACCAGCACTTCCTTGTCCGGTATATCCGCCGGGTCCACATAAGTAAAGTACGCGCATTTCTGCTCCCAATTCTGAATATCGTTATAGATTGCCACAAAGTGCCTGTCATCAACCATCTGCACATACTGCATGTTGTTGGTGGGCAGGTCCGAATTTATATAATTCATGATCATCTTGGGTTCCGCGTCCCCGATATTCCAAGTATATACGCCCAGATTATTGGTCAGCAGCAGATCCGTATCGCTGCCCTTACGAATACCATAGTTGTTGGCAAAAGAAAGCTCTGTCTGCTCCCCCATAGTGCCTGATTCCAGATCATAGCTGGCGAGATAACACTTAGTCCAGTCCTCATCATAACTCACCACCATCAAGCTGCCATCGTCTCTGGTAAAAATCGTATTCACGCGGTCGAAAAAGTTCTGATCCAGTTCTTTTCGATTGATCTCCTTGCCGTCAGAGCCATAGAGTACCGCCTCATACTTGCTGCCCCCCATGATTGCCAGCACCCTGCCCTCGCCGCCATCCAGCAGATAATTACAATAGCTGTACTCATCCGGATTGGCGTTGTCAATCCGCTCCGACCACTGCAGGTTTCCTTCCATATCCCAACAGTTCAGATAATATCTGTCCTCGTACACATAGTTCTCAGGATCGGAATTGTCCTCAAAAGCGGTATTCTCCACCGCATAGACATACCCGCCCTTCGTAAAAATGGTGTTGTTGATCCAGCTGCGGTTTCCCTCCCTGTCCGGCCCTGAAAGACTCACAAAGCTCTGGTCCGAACCGTCCGCATTGGACACGTAGTACCCGAAAGTAACATCCGAGTTCCCCTCTTCATCCCATTCATACTTGGTAGTCATCAGATACAGCCTGTCATTCAGGAAAATCATATCATTGACATTTTCCTCATTGCTGATCTGGGCAATTTCCTGAAAAGAATACACATTTTCCTTAGCCAGCTGGCTGTTTTCGTCCTTGCCGCCACCGCAGGCACCAAGTCCCAGCGTCATAACCGCCGCCAGACCCATGGCCAATCCCCTCTTCAAAAAACCTTTTCTCATAATCTCCTCTTTTCTAATTATACTCATAGGCGATTTCAAAACACCCTTTCCGGAAACAGCGGTTGGATTTTCCCTCCTGCACGTCACATGCTGTCCGATTATGCAGCTGCTCTTATC
>CAMWSA010000123.1 GCA_947176785.1 uncultured Lachnospiraceae bacterium | reverse complement strand
CACGGGTCGTACCCGGGCTATTGCGTCAATCAACATTTGGATGTTTCACTTCCAAGCTTTCCCTGTCCCCGCATAACACGGGGCGCACCCGGGCTATTGCGTCAATCTACATTTGGATGTTTCACTTCCAAGCTTTCCCCGTCCCCGCATAACACGGGTCGTACCCGGGCTATTGCGTCAATCAACATTTGGATGTTTCACTTCCAAATTGCTTCTTTCCCCATAGATAATGCCGGATCAGCCGCTCGTCCGCCGCCGCCAGAATCATGGCATCCACATTTATCTCCAGCTGCCCAAACAGGCGCAGGATTTCCTCTATGGCTTTCCCCCTGTCACAGTCCGCCTGTACCAGCAGCAGAAGCCCCTCCTGTCCGCGCAGCGCCTCGCCGGCCTCCGGGGCCTGGCACAGGCCGGGAATCGCCGTATACTCCCGCATCCTCTCCTGATTCTCCCGCCCCCGGGCTGCCGCCCCTCCAGACGCATATTCTTTCTCTTCCAATGTCTCCAGAAGCTTTACTATCCCCCCCAGGTCCAGTTCCCCGTTTACCGCTGTGACACCAATCCGCCTTTTATCCCGAAGCAGACAGGTAAGCTGCGCTTCCAACTCCCCGGAAGGCTTTCCCCCGCGGCTCACATAACCTGCCACCGGCACACCATAGCGCCGGGCCAGGGTTCCGGGCACATGGATTCTCTCATCCAATATCTCATGCAGGCCCAGCCCAAACAGCGCAAAGAAAATGCCCAGCACTGCCCCCAGCACACAGGCCCGCAGGGTGCGCAGGTCCGGCATTGCCAGTGCGGGCTGCCCTCTGTCCAACAGACTTACCTCCAGAAGCTCCTTCTGCTTCTCCCCTATGGCTATTATAGCCTGCCCTGCCACCCTGTCGATCTCCCGTACTTTTTCTGCATCCTCATGAGTGGTATGGATATAGCAGATCCGCAGATCCGATATCAATTCCGGCTCAAAGCTGGCGGTCAACTCCTCCGCCGTCATGGAAACCGTCAATTCCTCCAGCATCTCCGCCACCACAGCCTCACTCTTTAGGAGGTCGTTCCAGGTGTAGGATGCAAAATAGGAGTAAGTCTGCTGGTCGCTGGGATCAACGGCATACTCCAGGTAGTATTTGCTGTCCATGGTATAGGGAATCACTCCGCCAAGTGTAACATTTTTTACATAATAAATACCGCCCACCAGTATCAGCCCCGCCAGGGCACCGGCCAGAACTATCCACAGCCGCCGAATACTCAGCAGCCAAAAAAGCCTCATGTCAAAGGGTTCCTTCTCATAGTCACACTGCCACATATGCCGCCCCCTACTTTTCCTCGTTCTTCATAGCTTCCTTCAACGCCGTGATCTGCTCGCTCTCCACTCCCTCCGTGCTGTCCGGCCAGAACAGCACCTTCAAAGTCAGCAGCATCAGCTGGAGATCCAGCCATGTGGAATAATTTTCAATATAAGTCAGGTCCAGCTTCAATTTGTCATAGGGTGTGGTATTGTATTTTCCATAGACCTGGGCATATCCGGCCAGCCCTGCCTTTACCTTCATGCGGTAGGCAAATTCCGGCATCATCTCCATATATTGGGCTATAATCTCCGGCCGCTCCGGCCTGGGCCCGATAAAAGACATGTCCCCCTTGATAATATTGATCAGCTGGGGCAGTTCGTCGATCCTCACCTTCCGGATAAACTTACCGATGGGAGTTATGCGGTCGTCGTTTTTCCGGGCCAGCCTGGCTACCCCGTCCTTCTCCGCGTCCACTCTCATGCTTCGGAACTTAAGGATATAAAACTGACGCTGGTCCAAAGTGCAGCGCACCTGCTTGTACAGCACCGGCCCTCCGTCATAAAGCCTTATTGCGATTGCAGTGACCAGCATGACCGGCGACGCGATCACGAACAGCAAAATGGCAAACACCAGGTCGATCAGACGCTTTGTGAAACGCTGCTCCACCGTCAGGCTGTATTCTCTGGTCAGCAGTATAGGGGTGTCAAAGAGGTGCAATTCCTTTGTTCCGCGTATAATGACATCCGTAATCTTGGGCATCAGATATACCCGGATAGACCGGGCATAGCAATACTTCATCAGATTGTTCCGCTCCTGCGTGGGAATATCCCAGATCACTACAGCGTGGAACTCCTTCCGGCCATAGCCTTCTGTGATCATCCGGCAGACCTTCTCCATTCCCTCCGACACATGGATGAATTTTACAATTTCATATTTATCCTTACGCCCCTGAAACTTGCTCACAATGCTTTCTATGGGCCTGTCCCCATGAACCAGCAGCATCTTACGGGGAGGGAATATGGATTTATAGATCCAGTAGGCAATATTGTTCCAGACCAGAATGATCACCGTTTGCAGTGACATCATATAGACAAAGCAATGAGGTACGAAAAACTGCTTTGCCATGATAGACAGCTGGGCATACAACAGCACCTCCGCCGCCAGGCTCGCAAAAACCTGGGAGAAAATCACCTCCCCGTTTTTCAGGTAACCGATCCGCATACCGCCATACGTATGTGAAAAGAAAAACAGCATGGCCACATAAAAAGCGATCTGCAGGGCATCCGCCCGCCAATAATACCGCACACCGGTGCTGGCGGTGATGCTGGGACTGAAATTGGTCTTCCAATAGTAGACGAAGACCAGCGTCTCCAGCGCCAGGCATACCCCGGACAGAGCCAACAATATAATTCTCTTAGAGGTTTCCAGTTTTCGCATTCCTGTGTCCTTTTCATTTATAGTTCCGCAGATGCTGTTCCAGAGTGCAGCATCCGTCACGAAGGATTATACCGGCGACCGCTGAGATTTTCCGCTTCCTGTGCGGCACATGCTGCATAAATGGGCAACAGCGTCGTGCAGGAAGGAAAATCTAATCGGTCGTCAGTATGGATTTTCCCTCCTGTCCGCACATGTTATCCGATACTGCAACATATACCGCACAGAAATTGGAAAATCTTATCGTTCGTTAGTATAACATACTTCTGCTATCCCGTCCATAGAAGAATCCTCTCCCGTTCCGGTCTCTGCTCCCGTCAGATCCTCCTCCTCACCGCCCGCCAGGCCCAAAAGCAAAAATTGTATATGCTGCAGGGAACCGAAAGCCCTTCCGCTCTCCGGTACAGGTTCCAGATCCTGCGGACAGCCTCCAGCTTGTTAGAGGAAAGAGACCGCTGGGGCCTGCGGTAGAGTACCAGGTTCTGATCCAGCCCATAGGCCACATGCCCCTCCCGCAACACTCTCCACCACAGTGCCGTGTCCTCGCTCTTGATAACCGGCATCTCCAGCTTTTCCCTGGGGATCCGTCGGGTGTCAAACATCACTGTAGAGGTAAAAATCGTGGTGTTTCGCAGAGCCTCCTTATACGTCAGCTGCGGCGGTACATGTACTACCTTGCCGGTACCCACGCCCTGCCCGTCCGCAAACTCATATCCCGTGAATACGAAAGCCGCCTGCTTCTCCCTCATATACTGCAGCTGCTTTTCCAGCTTCTCCGGCATCCACAGATCATCCGCATCCACATAGGCGATATACCGGCCATTGGCCTCCCACAGGCCCTTGTTTCTGGCCCGGGCCGCCCCCACGTTCTCCTCCTGGACGAGGAGACGCAGGCGTCCGTCCCCCCTGGACCTTTGATACTCCCGAATCACCTGGGCAGAGGCATCCCCGCAGCCGTCCACCACCAACAGCAGCTCCCAGTCCGTATAGGTCTGAGCCGCTACATGCTCTATGGTCTCCACAATATATTTCTCGGCATTGTACACAGGTACAATAATACTGACCGTCTCGTTCATGCTAACTCCCACCTGCCGGCCCCGGCGGGCACGCAAATCAGATTTCTCCCGTCCTCCGTATAGCCGCCATGAGTCTACTCACATCAAATCCCGCAAAGTTCATTAAAGGCATTCCTCGCAGTTCCAAACCGTGTATCCTGCCATTTCCCCCAGCATCTTTGCCCGCAGGCCATATTCCTCCCACATCTGCCCGCAGGCCAGGGCAACACGCTCCGTGGCCTGATCCGGGAATACCCACAGCCGTGAACCCTGCCGGGCCGCCAGCTGCAGCATATAGGCGTCCGCCAGAACCTGGCTGCCCTGCTCCCGGCCGTCCTCCCAGACTGCCGCCACATCCTCCAGGTAGATCCTCAGTCCCAGGGGCATTTCATAGGCGTCTCCCTTCTCTATGGTTTCCATCCAGTCAAACAGACGCTGCTGCTCCATGGGATAAGTGTCATAGGCATAGGCTGCCGCCTCCGGCTCCCACATGTTCCGGCCATACAACAGCCGTATCTCACCGCTATGTCTACGGACGGCCTCCAGTACGGGCCGGGGAGCCCAAAGCAGCGCCTCCCCGGCCTGTGGCAGCTGCTCCAGGTAAACCGCCGCCTGCCGGGCCGATTCCTGTTCTCTGTCGGCACTGCGGAGATTCCCCATATTGCCCGTGAGCAGCAGGAACGCCAGCAGCACCGCCATACCCGCCGCCAGCCGCCGGGCCGCTTTGCCGTCCCGGCGCTGCTGCCCGGTCAACTCCCACAAAAGCCGTGTGCCGCCCCAGGCGATGCACAGAGTTGTGGGCACCAGGCTCCAGATCCAGTGATAGCTGTAGAACCTGGTTTGATACAGCATCAACCCGGCGGCGCTTCCGGGAAACAGTACCAGCAGCAGCAGTACCGCCGTCACCGCCAGCAGCCGCTTTTCCCGGGGCTTAAGCGTCTTTCCCGCCACCGAGAAGTACAGCAGGATTCCAAGCACCAGCACCACTGTATGATTGCTCTGGAAATAGCTGCCCGCTCCGTAAAACGCAATTTGCAGAAGTTCTCTCATGACCGCTCCTCCCCTCTTTCGGAAATGCGGGAAGACAGATGCCGGTACAGGCTGCTGACGCTGACTTTATGAAGCACGCCCATCACCGCCAGCAACAGCAGGCACATCCCCAACCCGTTGAAGGTAATGCAGATACAAGCCTCCGCCAGCACACACAGGACCATGCACGGCCAGGTACGGCGCAAATCCTTCTCAAGCCCCAGCGAAAGGGCATAGGGCAGCAGGAGCAGGTTTCGTATGGAAGTTCCCAGCCATGCGCCGTGCAGGGCGGCGTAGCCGTCCAGCCAGATCACACCTTCCCCACACCAGAAAACCATGGCCACCAGAATCATCAGCAGATATTTTTTTCTCAGATCGTCCCCATACAGCAGCCTGGCAATGCGGTAATATGCCATATAAGCCCCTGCCAGCACCACCACCGGCATCAGGTTCTGCACCAGCACACTGCCGTCCACGGGAAAACCAGATCCGATCAGGGTATACAGAGTAGGCAGGCCCAAGAGCCTGTAACGCATGGAAATACCCTGTGTATAAGCCTGTCCCGTCAAAGGATTCACCAGATAGATGCCGTCCGCAGCCTGAAAGCTGCGCAGTGTCTCCACCGTGATATCCCCGGGAGCGGTTATAGCCGGCATACAGTACACGTACACGACCTGAAGCAATACCATCAACAGAAAAAATCCGGGCAGCACAAAGCTTCCGCCCTTCTGGGGCAGAATGCGGAAACGTTCCCTGTGCCTGCGCCAGGCTCCCGCCACCAGTGCCAGGGAAGGCAGGCACAGCGCCGCCAGGCCGCCATGCCACAGCAAAGTCAATCTGCCCAGAGGCAGACGCCCAAAAGCACCCGCCAGATGCAGCACCTCCGCCAGGCCAATGCAGCACAGGCCGCCGATAATCCAGGCATCCGTCATATAAACCACGCCCTGGGTCTTTCGGCGCAGCACCGTCTGTACTGCCGCCCCGATCAGCCAGGGTACCAGGGCCAGCAGCAGCCATAACAAAATAATCATTGCCCATCAGCCCCTTTCTTATTAGAGTTCCGCATGTTCCCTGCCAACGCACATCCCTGACGATGGATATCTGGCCGCTTCTGGCGTCCAGTTATCCATCCGTGCGTTCTCCGGGAACATGCTGTTTTAGAGTTCCGCATGTTCCCTGCCAACGCACATCCCTGACGATGGATATCTGGCCGCTTCTGGCGTCCAGTTATCCATCCGTGCGTTCTCCGGGAACATGCTGTTTTAGAGTTCCGCATGTTCCCTGCCAACGTACATCCCTGACGATGGATATCCGGCCGCTTCTGGCGTCCAGTTCTCCGGGAACATGCTGTTTTAGAGTTCCGCATGTTCCCTGCCAACGCACATCCCTGTTTCAAAGCCCCTCGTGTTCCCCGCCAGCAAACATGCTGTTATGAAAATCATCCGATCTTCTGTTCTGCAAGATACTCTGGAAGTAGTATACCACATATTGCCTGCTTTGAACAACTAAAAAAGAGACCGGTCTCAGTCTCTTTTTAACTGTAAGGGGGAGTACTCATTAGTAATAAACTGTCTCAATTACTTATTCAGGCCACTTATCTCGCTTTCATATCCAGGCGCATCTTGTCTGCAATCCTGGCTATGTATTCGCTGTTTGTCGGACGGCTTTTGCCCTGTTGTGCGGAATAACCAAACAGTTTTTCAAAGGTCTCGACGTTTCCCCTCGTCCAAGACACTTCGATGGCATTGCGGATCGCCCGCTCGACCTTCTGATCCGTGGTCTTAAAATGTTTCGCAATGGTAGGATACAGCAATTTGGTAACGCTGCTCACCACCTCCATGTCCCTGCCGGAAAGCAGGATGGCATCACGCAGATAATGATACCCTTTCAGATGTGCAGGAACACCTATATCCAGCATAATCTCCGTGATATAGCACTCCAGTTCGTAATCTTTTACAGCAGATATGTCCATAATGAATTCCCCTTTCACATGTCGAGTACTGCCCCTTACTGTAATTGATTGCACTAATCATATCATATCTGTCGAAAAATGTATAGTAATTTTTATTATCAAATATCTTCATATATCAACGGAAACCAACAAATAACGGGTATATATACACACGAGCGCTGAGATTTTCCAATTCCTGCACGCCCCATGCTGCATAATCGGGCAGCATGTGACGCGCAGGAAGGAAAATTTCAGCGCTCGTGTGTATAACCTACAGTTCCTCCCTCACAATATAAATTGGACGCCTTTTTACCTCCAGATAGGTCTTAGCCAGGTACTGGCCGATAATACCCATGCAGAACAGCTGCACACCGCTGATCAGAGAGATAATGCACACCAGGGAAGGCCAGCCTGACACCGGGTCCCCGAAGATGCTGGTGCGTACCACGATAAAGATAATCAGTATAAAGGCCAGCACACAGAACAGCACCCCCATGACGGAGGCAATGCTCAAGGGCACCGTGGAGAAGGCGGTGATGCCCTCCAGTGAATAGATCAGCAGCTTCCAGAAATTCCATTTGGTTTCCCCCTTGACCCGCTCTACATTCTCATATTCCAGCCACTTGGTCTTAAAGCCCACCCAGCCGTAGATGCCCTTGGTAAAGCGATTGTATTCCTGCATCTGCAAAATGGCATCCACCATCTGGCGGGTCATCAGCCGGTAGTCTCTGGCGCCGTCCATGATCTCTGTCCGGGAGATATGCTTCATCAGCCGGTAAAACATTCTGGCAAAAAAAGAGCGGACCGGCGGTTCTCCCTTGCGGCTGACACGCCTGGTAGCCACAGAGTCATACCCCTGCTCCATATAGGCGTACATCTCCGGCAGCAGCGAGGGAGGATCCTGCAAGTCCACATCCATCAGCACCACATAGTCCCCCCGGGACTTCTCCAGTCCTGCGTACATGCCCGCCTCCTTGCCGAAATTCCGTGAGAAGGAGATCAGACGCACCCTTCCGTCCGTCTCCCGCAGCTTTTTTACTTCCGCCGCGGTATTGTCCCGGGAACCGTCGTCAATGTAGAGAATCTCTATTTCCAGTTCTTTTTCCCGCAAGAAAGCCTCATTCTTCATCAACTCCGCATAAAAGTCTGCAACAGACTCCTCCTCATTATAACAAGGGACGATCACACTCAACACACACATCTTTTTTCCTCTCACTCTTCGTCAAAACACTCCGGCTGTATTCTCCGTTTATCAAAGAAATATTACCATATCTCTTTGGGGTTTTCAATACCTTCCGCATCTTTGATGATGCATCGGACGCAAAAAACAACTATACTCACAAGCGGTTAGATTTTCCTTCCTGCACGTCACGTACTGCCCGATATTGCAGTAGGGGCGTGCAGGAAGGAAAATCTTAGCGTTCGTTAGTATAAAGGTCTGGATATCTTAGAAAGAATCGTGTATAATGTACAGGGAAATGAGGTTAGGAAACATGGATTTTTTTAATGGATTAGTTCAAAACAATATTTTTCTGGCGGCTGCCCTGGGATGGCTGGTGGCCCAGGTTCTCAAGACAATGATCCACCTTCTGTTTACAAAAAAATTCGTGGCGGAGCGTCTGGTGGGAAGCGGCGGTATGCCCAGTTCCCATTCCGCCACCGTATGCGCCCTGGTCACGGCCACCTACCTGGAATACGGCTCCGCCAGCTTCGCCTTTGCCATATCCCTGGTCTTAGCTATCATCGTCATGTACGATGCCATCGGAGTCCGCAGGGAGACTGGCATCCAGGCCCAGCTGCTCAACAATATCATCAAAATCTTCGAGGATATGGGGCGCGATGAACTGTCGGCCCAGGACAAGCTGAAAGAATTTATCGGCCATACGCCCTTTCAGGTGCTGATGGGTGCCATCCTGGGCGTATTTGTAGCCACATTGTTCTATCTGTTTATTTAAAAAAGAGTCCATCCCCTCAACGGATGGGCCCTTTTATATTTGCGAACGATTAGATTTTCCTTTACTTATTCTCCAAGCCCACTTTCCACTGCGCCTATCAGGGTTTTCAGAGCCTCTTGTTCATCCTCCCCCTCGCAGGTGAATTCGATCTCATCCCCACATTTCACACAGGCACCCAACACGCTCAGTACGCTCTTGGCATTGGCTGTACTGTCCCGGAACTGAAAGGTAATCAGGGATTTGAACTGCATCGCTTCCTTGCACAGTATTCCCGCCGGCCTCAGATGCAGACCTGTGGGATTCTTAATTGTAACCTTCTGGCTCACCATAATACTTATACCTCCTGCTTTAAGTTCGCATGTTCCCCATATACCACAGGCACACAGGGCGATGCTGTATATCCGGCCCTTTCATACGCCCGAATTCTCATCTCCCGTTTATGCGCTGCGATGTCCGGAAACACGATGTATATAATCCGTCAAAACATTCTGTCCTGGATCAGCTTTGCCAACGCCCTGGCTTCTTCACAGATGGCCTCATAATCCTTGCCCTCAATCATAACCCGCACCAACGGCTCGGTTCCGGAAGGACGAATCAGCACCCTGCCCTCCCCCGCAAACTTCTCCTCCAGCGCCGCAATGGCCTCGGCGATCTCCGGATACTCCATATAGCGCTCCTTCTTGTGGTTGGCCACCTTGGCATTGACCAGGGCCTGGGGAAGAACCTCCATGATCTGTGCCAGTTCCGACAGTGGTTTTCCCGTCTCCACCATCACCTGTAGAAGGTGCAGCGCACTGAGAAGCCCATCCCCCGTGGTATTTTCATCCAGAAAAATCACATGCCCCGACTGCTCTCCCCCCAGGCTCGCGCCGAGCTCCTTCATCCGCTCCAACACATAGCG
>CAMWSA010000122.1 GCA_947176785.1 uncultured Lachnospiraceae bacterium | reverse complement strand
AAGCCTCCCTGATCTTGTCCATAGCCTCCGTGTTGTTCTTCATGTGTTCGTTGCTCTCATTGATCTGACTATTCATATCCGCAACGATGGATCTTGCTTTCTCCGCATTCTGCGCAGTCACATAGATCTTTTCCGAAATATCCGTAATAGTCGCCGTCAACTCTTCCACTGCGCTGGCCTGATCCGTAGCGCCCTCCGCAAGCTGCAGCGAAGCGCCTGCCAGATCCTCCGCCCCTCTCTGGACACACTGGGCATTGCCGTCGATGTCCCGCATGGCGGCGCTGAGTGACGCTATGATCTCCCTGAAGGAACGGCTGATCTCCGCAAAGTCCCCCTTATAGTCCCCGTCAACGGCAATCTTGAAATTTCCCTCCGACAATTCGGCAAGCTTACCGTCAATATCTGCAATCACATTTTTCAGATCCTGTATCGTCTGGGTAAGGCCGTTCATCAATATTGCCGTCTCGTCATTCACCTCCGGTACAGGCGTATCCGAGTGAAGGTCCCCCTGCGCCAGAAGCCCCAGGCGCTTTACCACCACCGTGATTGGCTGCACGACTCTCTTGCCCAGCCGGACGCCGCTCTTGACACCATACAGAGTAAAGGCAATCACAAAAAGAACCGTGAACACCAGGGACAGGAAAAACATCCCTAAAAACTCATTCCGCACGGCGGCAACGCCGATACTCCATCCGTCGGTATCGGGAATGGGCGAATAGGCAACTACTTTTGTCTTTCCGTTGTAGCTATAAGTTCCCGTCCCCGCTTCCCCTGCGACCATCCGCTTACAGATTTCGCTGTATTTCCTGAGTCTTGGATTGGTCTGGCCCAGTGCGACGCTGTCTTCCACGCCCACCAGGGAAGAGTCAATATCCGCGATGGTGATTCCGTTGGCGTCAAGCATAAACGCCGTGCCGCCCCTGCCTACCTTGATGGAGCGCATAATATCATTCAGCGATTCCCCGTCGGGAATATAAACCACGGCCCCCACCGGCTTCGAACCGGGTACGCCGCCCTCCCACAGAGGAGCCGAAACCGCATAGGACACCGACTTCGTGACCTCACTGTACGCGGGAGTCGTAACATATGTATTCCCACTCATGGCCTCCCTGAAGCAATCGCTGGAAGAAAGATCCATTCCCGAAAGCAGGTCGATGCCCTGATCGTCCAGGAGAAACCCTCTTTCATAGCCGTGATCCGCCACCTTCTGCTGCATGATGGCTGCTTTGTCCTCCGCCGCCCTCCCGGGATCGGCGAGACGGGCAATGCTTCCTGTCTCGTAGGCCACCGCAATATACTGCTGAAGCGACGCAGCCACATAATATGCAGCCACATCGGAGGTGTTGTCAATCGTCTCCGACACCGCGTTGATCGACGAAACGTAGCTTAGAACGGATGTGATCAACCCCAGGACAATGCAGCAGACCATGATCGTCCGCGCAAAATTCGAAGAAATCTTTTTCTCAATGCTGACGAAGCCTCCGCTTTGTTGTCCCTGTCCCGATGGCTTGTCGTTGTTTTGCTTTTGCATAAAATGCCCCCCATTCCGGATATCCTTACGGCCGCTGAGATTTTCCTTCCTGCGCGGCGCCAACAGGTACCATGCAGGAAGGAAAATCTCAGCGGTCGTTAGTATACCTCCAACAAAATCACCCGTGAAAATATCCACTTTTTCGTATATAAATTATACCGCAGAAATTATGTATAAGGATATTATATCACGGCACGGGGGAATATGCTACTTTTTTGTTCAAAATATGGCAATTAATTATACATACTGACACATTCGCTTCCTGCGCCGTCACAGCGCCTTCTTCTTCCATCTGCCCACCTTATAGAACACAAAGGTAATCAGCGCCCCCAGCACCCAGGAAGTCAGCAGCGAGATCCACAGGCTCTCATACCGCCCCTGGGGCAGCTGGGGCGTCCTGGTCAGGTACACCATCCCGTAGGCCAGAGGTACCCGGACTGCCACCGTGGTGAACAGGGAGATCCACATGGGCGTCACCGTATCTCCGGCCCCGCGCATAATTCCCGACAGGCTCTGGGTCACGGCCATGGCGATATAGCCCACGGCCAGGATTTTCATCATGTCGGCGCTGAGCTGAGCCAGTTCCCGGGTTTTGGTAAAGATCCCCATCAGGTAGGGGCCAAAGAGCAGGATCAGGCCCGTGATAGCCGCCGAGGTACACACGGCGAACAGGGTCCCCTGCCTGGCACCCTGTTTCACCCTGTCATACTGCCTGGCACCCACGTTCTGGCCCGCATAGGTGGTCATGGCCGTGCCGAAAGAGAAATTTGGCATCATGGCAAAGCCGTCCACCCTCATAATAATCACGTTGGCGGCAATGATCATCTCCCCGAAGCTGTTTGTCAGGGACTGTACCACCACCATTGCCAGGGAAAAGATGGCCTGGGTCAGGCCGGAGGGCAGGCCCAGCCGGATCACGGTAAATATATTTTCCCGGTCCGGCCTCAGATACTCCTTCTTCAAATCGAAAAGCTCCGTCATTTTCCGCAGCTTCAGCACACACAAAACAGCGGATACAAGCTGGGCTATGACGGTGGCCAGGGCCACGCCCGCCACGCCCATGTGGAACCCGGCTACAAACCATATATCCAGCACGATATTGAGTACCGTAGCCACCAGCAGATATACCAGCGCGGACAGGGAATCCCCCAGCCCCCGCAGGATTCCGCAGAGTATATTATAGTAAGCCAGTCCGGCAATGCCCCAAAGCAGAATCATCAGATAGGAGGTACACCAGTTGATGATACTGTCCGGCGTGTCCAACAGCACCAACACCGGGCGGATAGCCAGCGTGCCTGCAAGCATCAGCAAAATGGAAGCCGCCGCCGTCAAGGTAATGGAACTGCCGATTGTCTTGGACAGATTCTCCCTGTCGTGGGAGCCAAAATACTGGGAGACCATAATGCCCGCCCCCATGGAGATGCCCACGAACAGCACCAGCAGCAGATTAAAAATGGGGCTGGCACTGCCCACCGCCGCCAGCGCATTGTCCCCCACATATCTGCCCACCACGATACTGTCCACGGTATTGTACAATTGCTGGGCCACATTGCCGATCAGCATGGGAACCGTGAATGCCACGATCTTCTTCCAGGGTTCCCCCTCCGTCATGTCCGCCTGCCCGAACAGGCTGGAGATCTTTTTCGCTTTTTCCAACATATGCTATCACCTTTTTCAGAATATAGTAGTTCTATTGTAGTAGCTTTTCCCGCAAAATACAAGACATTTATCCCCAAACTCCGGCTATCCGGGGCAAGCTGCACAATTTATCGGTCTGTAAGCGTCCTGCTCATGAAAGCTTCCGCAACGGCACGCAAGCATATATCCGCTTCATCCGGCAGCACCGTTACGCATCCACGCCAAGCCCTCTCAGTTCCTCCAATGCCTGCTCTCTGCTGAGGAACAGGATTCCGGCCATAACCTGCCGGATAGCCGCTTCCACGTTCCTTTCCGTGTCGTCCAGAAAAACACACTCCTTTGCTTCCAGCCCATAGCGGTCTAGCAAAAGCCGATAAATCGCCGGGTCAGGCTTGATCAGCTTCTCCTGATAAGACAGGATGCCGCCATCCATCAGCGGCAGAAAATCCAGCACATGGGCACATTGCTGATGAGCCTGCCGGGAAAAATTGGACAGGTAATATACCCTGTAGCCCCTGTTCTTCAAGTCCTGCAGCCAGGGAATGGCATAGTCGTAACGTCCCAGCATATTGTGAATATTCCGTCTGACCTCCCGGATTTCCCTCTCCAGGCCGGGATCGTTTTCAATAAATTTACCCAGCAGCACTTCCTCGTCCATTTCCCCTCTGTCAAACTCCTCCCACAGGGGGCTGAGTACCGTGGCCCTGGCCAGACGCTCCGTGGTCTCGGGCCCGTATTGAAAGCTCTCATAGAACTCCCGCCAGTTCCATGCAGCCAACACATTGCCTATATCAAAAATAATATTCCGAATCATCTCATTTCTCCTATTTGAAGCTCGTTTGATCTCCCTTTCCTATTTTCCCTGCATGCACAGCCTTTGCTCCGTATTCTCCTCATTTTCCCTCCAGCCCTATGATCTCAAATAAGGCTCTGGCCGCCGTGGACAGACCGGCCCTGTTGTCATGGACGATGCACACGCTCCGCTTGGGAATCATCTTATTAAAGCGCAGTTCAAACAATCTGCCGGCGTCGATTTCCTTCTGGGCAAAATCCCGCACCACACAGCCCACACCCAGGCTGCGCAGGGCGAACTGCACGATCATGCCGCTGGTTGCCAGTTCAAACTCCGGCAGGATGCATATGCCACTCTTCTTCAAAAATTCGTCCATAAAGCGCCGGGTACTTGTATTCTCTTCCAGAAATATCATGGGCAGCCGCCTCAGCTCCTGTAGATCCAGCATCCTGTTTTTGCAGGCAATGAAGCGCCGTCCCGCCACAAAGATGTCCTCCAATTCCCGCACGGGCACGGTTCTGACCCGCTCTCCCGGCTCAAAGGGTGTGCTGACCACGCCAAAGTCTATCTTCCCCTGCTCCAAAAGCCCCAGCGTGTCCGGAGTTGGGGCATTGGTCACAATAACCTTGATCTCCGGGTATTCCTCGTGAAACCGTTCCAGATAGGGCAGCAGATAGTATTGCAGCGTCATGTCACTGGCCCCTATGCGGATCTCTCCCGCCTCCAGGTCCCGCATCCGGCGCAGCCTCTGCTCGCCCATCTCCAGCTGCTCGTAGCCCCTGGACACATATTCATACAGCGTCTCCCCCTCCTTGGTAAGGCGAACGCCCTTAGCCACCCGGTAAAACAGGGAAATGCCCAGCTGCTGTTCCAGCTGCCGGAGCGACTGGCTCACCGCCGGCTGGGAAATGGACAGCGCCTGGGCTGCCAATGTCAGGCTGCCCAGGCGTGCCACATGATAGAAAACCTTGTAATACTCCAGATTGCTGACCACATCCGTCCTCCCTCTGTCAGGACTTTTCAAATGCCGTGTTAAGCGTTCTTCAGCGGGCTCCTGCGGTAGATAATATCCTCCCTGCCGGGACCATTGCTGACCATGGTGATGGGATATCCGATCTTCTCCTCGATAAACTCCACATACCTGCGGCAGTTTTCCGGCAGATCGTCATAATTTTTGATTCCCCGGATATCACATTTCCAGCCCGGCAGCTTCTCAAGCACAGGCTTTGCCTTTTCCAGTCTGGCCGTCACGGGGAAATCCGTAGTCACCTCACCGTCAATCTCGTAGCCGACGCACACGGGGATCTCATCCAGATACCCCAGCACATCCAGCACGGTAAAGGCCACATCCGTAGCGCCCTGCAGGCGGCATCCGTATTTGGAGGCCACACAGTCAAACCACCCCATCCTCCTGGGCCTGCCTGTGGTGGCACCAAACTCGCCGCCGTCCCCGCCGCGGGTGCGAAGCTCGTTGGCCTCCTCCCCAAAAATCTCGGACACGAAGGCTCCCGCCCCCACCGCCGAAGAATATGCCTTGCACACGGTGACAATCTCCTTAATCTCATAGGGCGGCAGGCCCGCGCCGATGGCCCCGTAGGCCGCCAGCGTGGAGGAGGAAGTCACCATGGGGTAAATGCCGTGATCGGGGTCCTTCAGCGTTCCCAACTGGCCCTCCAGCAGCACCGTCTTGCCCTCCTTCAGCGCCCTGTCCAGGAAAGCGGACACATCGCACACATAGGGGGCCACCATATCCCGGTAGCCGCCCAGCGTCTCCAGCAGCTGTGCCGGGTCTATGCCGGGCTTATGGTACAGATGCTCCAGCAGCACGTTCTTAAGCTCGCAGATCCTCTGCACCTTCTCCTTTAACAGTTCCCCGTCAAAAAGCTCGCTGACCTGAAAGCCGATCTTGGCAAATTTATCCGAATAAAAAGGGGCGATTCCCGATTTGGTGGAGCCGAAGGACTTGCCCCCCAGGCGCTCCTCCTCATACTGGTCAAACAGGATGTGGTAGGGCATCACGATCTGCGCCCTGTCCGAAACCAATAATTTGGGCATGGGCACGTCCCTGTCCGTAACCGACTTGATCTCATTAAACAGCACAGGAATATTCAGCGCCACGCCATTGCCGATAATATTGGTGGTATGCCCGTAAAATACGCCGGAGGGCAGGGTGTGCAGGGCGAATTTCCCATAATTGTTCACAATGGTATGTCCCGCATTGGCTCCTCCCTGAAAGCGGACAATAATATCCGCCTTCTCCGCCATCATGTCCGTGATTTTTCCCTTGCCCTCGTCTCCCCAGTTAGCGCCTACAACAGCTTTAACCATGTTTTTTATCCTCCTTTTTCCATTCCGCACAGTTTTGCATTATAATGGGGGGTGCCAAAGCACTCCCCCTTCTCACCTTGACCATGGTAAGTATAGCATATTATAAGCCATAAGTAAAATCAATATTTCTTATGTGTTTTATAATATGTGCTTATGCGGTTGTCAGGGCAGCCGCCGGGCCTACTCCTGTCCATCCCAGCAGTAAGTACACAGCCTCTCCTTGGGTATCCCCACGGACTGAATCATATCGTCCAGCCTGTGATACCGCAGGCTGGTAAAATTTAGCTGCTTTCCAATGCGGCCCACCATCTCCCGGTAGCCCTCGCTCTCGGGATCCACATAATCCTTCAGGTCGATCCGCCGCCCCTCCTGTTCCATCTCCTTCAAAATCCGTCTGGTGATCAGGTCCATCTCCGAGGAGGATCTGGAGAAATTGAGATATTTACACCCAAAGAGCAGGGGCGGGCAGGCCGGGCGTATATGCACTTCCCTGGCACCGCTCTGATACAAAAATTCCGTGGTCTCCCGCAGCTGCGTGCCCCGCACAATAGAATCGTCAATCAGGAGCAGGCTCTTGTCATGAATCAGGTCATGCACCGGGATCAGCTTCATCTTGGCAATCAGGTTGCGCTGGGTCTGGATCGTGGGCATAAAGGACCGGGGCCAGGTGGGCGTGTACTTGATAAAGGGCCTGGAAAAGGGAATGCCGCTTCTGTTGGAATAGCCGATGGCATGGGCCGTCCCGGAATCCGGCACACCCGCCACGATGTCCGGCTGCACATTGTCCCGCTCCGCCAGCCTGGCACCGCAGTTATAGCGCATCTGCTCCACGCTGATCCCCTCGTAGGAAGAAGAGGGATACCCGTAATAAATCCACAGGAACGTACAGATCTTCATATCTTTCCCGGGAGAGACCAAAGTCCTGATCCCCTCCGGGGTCACAATAGCGATCTCCCCCGGCCCTAACTCCCTCTCCTCATGATACCCCAGATTCAGATAAGCAAAGCTTTCAAAGGAAATACAGTAAGCCCCCTCCTTGCGTCCGATGGCCACCGGTGTCCTCCCCATCCTGTCCCTGGCCGCATAGATGCCCCTGGGGGTGAGCAGGAGCGTGGTCATGGACCCTTCCACCAGTTCCTGCACATATTGCAGTCCTTCTATCAGGTTGTCCCGCTGGTTGATAATGGCCGCCACCAGCTCCGTGGCATTGATATCGCCGCCGCTCATCTCCAGGAAATGAGAGTGCCCCCCCGTGAACAGATCCTTTACAATGGCTTCCATGTTGTTAATCTTTCCCACCGTGGCAATGGCATAGGTCCCATGGTGAGAACGCACCAGCAAGGGCTGAGGCTCATAGTCAGAGATGCAGCCGATCCCCATGGTTCCGTGCATCTCGTTCACATCCTTGTCAAATTTGGTTCGAAACGGCGCGTTCTCGATATTGTGAATGGCTCTGTCAAAGCCCTTCTGCCTGTCATAGACTGCCATACCGGCGCGCCTTGTTCCCAGATGGGAATGATAATCTGTCCCGAAAAACAAATCAAATACGCAGTCCTCCTTGGCTGCCACTCCAAAAAAACCACCCATACCTATTCTCCTTCCGCCCTCTTATACATTTAGGCGATTGCGAAACTCCCTTTCCTTAAACAGCGGATGAGCAATATATACAAAATAAGGGCGACTTTCCACTGCATGAAGAAAATTTGTGGAACAAATTTTCTTCCAAGCCTGTTTTTGTATATATAGACCAGCCACGTCACTTGCGGAGAACGTTTCGCAATTACCTGTCTTACACATTGATGACCGCTTTCATACCCAGTAGTTCCCTGTTGTCCTCCAGGATGGGGCGTACCACCTTCTCCAGAAATGCATCCACCTGCTCTCTGGAGCGGCCCACATACCTGGCCGGGTCCATAGTCCTCTGCAAGTCCTCCAGGCTCATGTTAAAGGCCGGGTCGGCGGCGATCAGCTCCAGCAGATTATTTTCCCTGCCCTCCACCTTCACATTGCGGCCTGCCTCCATGGACAACTCCCGGATACGCTCATGCAGTTCCTGGCGGTTGCCGCCGTTTTTCACGGCGTCCATCATGATATTCTCGGTTGCCATAAAGGGCAGTTCACTGCGCAGTCTCTTCTCAATGACCTTGGGATACACCACCAGCCCGTCCACCACATTCAGACACAGGTCCAGGATCCCGTCAACGGCCAGAAAGCCCTCCGGGATGGACAGCCTCTTGTTGGCCGAGTCGTCCAGCGTCCTCTCAAACCACTGGGTGGCGGAGGTGATGGCCGGATTCAGCGCGTCAATCATCACATACCTGGACAGGGAGGCAATGCGCTCGCTCCTCATTGGATTGCGCTTATAAGCCATGGCGGAAGATCCGATCTGGCTCTTCTCAAAAGGCTCCTCCACCTCCTTGAGGTGCTGCAGCAGCCGTATGTCATTGCTCATCTTGTGGGCGCTGGCCGCAATGCCCGCAAGCACATTGGCCACACGGGTATCCACCTTGCGGGAATAAGTTTGGCCCGAAACCGGGTAGCACTCCGCAAAACCCATCTTGGCGGCAATCATGGGATCAATCTTGTCGATGGTCTCCTGATCCCCGTCAAAAAGTTCCAGAAAAGACGCCTGCGTACCCGTGGTGCCCTTGGACCCCAGCAGCTTCATAGTGGAAAGCACATGCTCCAGATCCTCCAGATCCAGACAAAACTCCTGCAGCCACAGGGTGGCACGCTTGCCCACGGTGGTGGGCTGCGCCGGCTGAAAATGCGTAAATGCCAGTGTGGGCTGAGCCTTGTACCGCTCCGCAAAGTCCGCCAGCTCCTTCATCACATTCACCAGCTTCTTCTTCACCAGTTTTAATGCCTCAGTCATCACAATGATATCCGTGTTGTCTCCCACATAGCAGGAAGTCGCCCCCAGATGGATGATGCCCGCCGCCTTGGGACACTGCTGTCCATATGCGTACACATGGCTCATCACGTCATGCCGCACTTCCTTCTCCCTGGCTCTGGCCACCTCATAGTTGATATCCTCCGCATGAGCCTTCAGCTCGTCGATCTGCTCCTGGGTGATGACCGGCTTACCGTTCTGGGACAGTCCCAGTTCCTTCTCCGTCTCCGCCAGCGCGATCCACAGCTTTCTCCATGTGCGGAATTTCATATCCTGGGAGAAGATGTACTGCATCTCCCTGCTGGCATAGCGTTCCGATAACGGGCTCTGATATACGTCTGTACTCATATTTTCCTCTTTCCCGCAGATTGCGTTAATCTGTATTTTTCTGATCTGATGCAGGCTCGTTCCTACCATTAAACAGTATAGCCCAGCGATGGTGGAAAGTCAACAATTCTCATTTTCTTGAGTTTCCGCAGTTTTATCCACATGGATGCTGTTTAACAGCACTGATAAT
>CAMWSA010000121.1 GCA_947176785.1 uncultured Lachnospiraceae bacterium | reverse complement strand
GTAACAAAGAGAATCCCGTATTTATGCGGGTTCTGGTGTTTCGCAAACGCCTAAGAGTCTATAAGAAGAAAAAGGAGTGAAATGATATGGAAAACAATGTGACGATGAAAGCAAGGGACACCGTCGCCGCAAAGCTGGCGGAATGCTTTATCACAATCGGGACACGCAGGTACAACTTCATGCAGATGATTGATATGGAGGCGAAGATCGAAAAGACCAAGGCAACGGTTCCCCGCCTGGGGGCCATTATGGCGGGCCATAAGTCGTGCGGAATGGAAGGGACATTTTCGGGGACGGCTCACTATAACCAGTCCGTGCTGCGGCAGGCGCTTCTGGACTACAAGAACACCGGGCACGACATCTATTTTGAGATGCAGATTACCAATGACGATCCCACCAGCGACGCAGGGAGACAGACCATCATCTTCTATGACTGCAACACGGATGGCGGCGTGCTGGCAAAATTTGACGCTGACGGCGAGTATCTGGACGAGGAGATTGAAGGGACTTTTGAAGACTTCTCGATGCCTGAAGCCTTTGCCAATCTGACCGGATTTTTGACCAATTGAGAATCACCCCCACATGCTTATACTGACGACCGCTAAGATTTTCCAGTTCTTCCACAGTGCCTGCCGCATAATCAGGCAACAGGCACCGCCAGGGAAGGAAAAGCTAATCGGCCGTGCGTATAACAGGCTGTGCGGAAGAAATCAAAAGGGGAACAAGCCTGGGGCTGTGAAGAATTTTTGTCACGGCCCCTGTCGCAGGTGCTTCGATAGCTTGCTGCGAAGTTATAAGAAAATTATTAACAGCATGTCCCATCAGGGCACTATAAAGTGGCCGGATATGGATGGATTATCGGCCTTGTGTGCCTGTGGGGAACATGCGGAACTCTTAAGTTTGGATGTTGTACATCCAAATACTGATTGGTGCAATATCGCAGGCAAAGCCAGCGATATGCATGTAGAGGTAAGTTTGCGAAAACCTTGCTGTCAGTGCCGGTATCGGTCAATCTATGCAAAACGGGCTCCAATGCGGTGGCAAGCCGCCCTCATTTTGTATATATTGCCCATCCACTGTTTCCGGAAAGGGAGTTTCGCAATCGCCTAACAGAACTTAACAGAAAAGGAGAGAAGAGATATGTCTAAATTTGCACAGTTTATGAAGTCCAATAAGAAGGAAAAGAAAAATGGTCATTATGCGCCCACTGCGTCCCTGTCGGACGAATCCACCGGAAAACCCATTGAATGGGAGTTTCGCCATCTGACATCCAGGGAAAATGACACCCTTCGGGACGCGTGTACCATTGAGGTGCAGGTCACGGGCAAACCCAATCTGTACAGGCCCCGGCTGGATACCTCCCGGTATCTGAATAAGATGATCTGCGCCGCCACTGTCTGCCCGGACCTGTATGATTCTACATTGCAGGACAGCTATGGCGTTAAGACCCCGGAGGAACTGATCTACGCCATGGTGGATGATCCCGGCGAATATTCCGACCTGTGCGCATGGATGCAGAAATTCCAGGGATTCAGCAAAACTCTTGAGGATAAGGTGGAAGAGGCAAAAAACTGATTGAGGAAGGGGATGGTGAAGCGAACTATGCTTACTATGCCCTTCATAAGCTTCGGATCCTGCCCAGGCAGTTTCTGGACATGGATGAAGAGGAGAAAGCTTTTGTCATAGCCGCTATCAAGATTAAGGTGAAGAATGACAGAGAGAAAGAGAAGGAAATGAAAAGAAAATCCAGGAAGAAAGGCAGGTGATAAGGGTGGCTTCTATTCAGAAAAGCGTAAAAATGTATGACGAATTGTATACCGTATTGAACGGCATTGTCAGCTCCGCTGATATTACTGCTTCCACACTGGAGGATTTGTGGGACACGGTAAATGACGGTTCGGTTGCGGACTCCATCGAGAATGTCAGGGACGAATTAGACAGGATGGCCATGGAATGGAATGAATTTGAACAGGCAATCTCTGTTCTGGATATCCCGAAAATGGTTGTTCCGCAGATTGACATACTCGCAATGAACCAGCTTATTAATGTGGAGGTGAGCCTGACATTCTGTGATTTGCCTACCTCAAATCCGCAGGAGATCAGGCCGGATACAGTGCCGAATGCCCCCCCTATATCTACCAAGATGGAGATAGAGTGGAAATCGGGCGATTCGGAAGGGGATAACACGAAATCGGGCGATTCGGAAGGGGATAACACGAAATCGGACGACTCGAGGGAACATAACCCAAAAGTGGAAAACTTGAATTGGAATCTTCCTGAGGTATCCGTGAAATCGGAGTTAGATATTATGGAAGGCATCGAATGGCTGGTGGATTATGCCACTTATGGTGCAAATGCAAATTACGCCCAGGCTCGTGCGGAGGCGCAGTTGATGGCAGCCATGTCAAACAATTCTGATGCCGGACATAGCTTGCAATATACCGGTGAAACATCAGTCGGGGCAGATACGCAGGCATTACAGAACGCATTTGACACTGTTGTAGACAAGGCATATGAAATTCAGGGGCGGGGCATATATACGGATGACGCCATGATCGTCGGTGCAACGGAGTTGTCTTCCGCTTTTTCAGATCCAACAGCCATTGTGATGATGATGGATACGCTTGCGGATTTCGCAATGGGTGCCTCAGGCGGCGGTGAGGCTGACAGCGCCATAATGACACAGTATGCGGGTGCTCTTGGAGAAGCCAGGTCGGGCTCCTATGAAGCTATGGCGGAGAAAGGTCTTGCATTTACCAAGGCACAAAAGGCGGTTATAGAAGGCACAGCCACCCAGGAGCAGGTCATTGCGGCCATTGGGGCCGAATATCTGAACGCATCGCAGGATATACAGGCGGCAGCGGCCATCAACGCCGTCATAGCCGATTCCTGGGACGGACTGTATGACTCCCTGAGCAACACGCCGGAGGGCAAAATTATTCAGATGAATAATGCCTTTGGCGAAATTAACAAGCTGATAGGCGGTCAGCTATGTCCGTTTGTCCTATTATTTGTGGATTTAATTTTAAATAATCAGGGGACGATCCAGTCCGTTCTGAGCGGTATTGCGCTGGGATTGCAGGTCATAATGGGTGTTTTGTCCTGGCTTTTGGTAGGAGCGCTGAATTTTGCACAGACAGTCATAGACAACTGGTCTTGGATATCGCCTATCATTTATGGTGTTGTGGCCGCCCTGGCCGTATATGGAGCATATCTGGCGATAACAAAGGGAATTGAACTGGCGTCAGCGGCAGCGCAAGGGGCATTGACTTTGGCAAAGATGCTTGCTGTTCCTGTATATGCTGCATTGAATGGCGCGACAATGGCAGAAACAGCGGCGCAGATGGGGCTGAATAGCGCAATGTATTCCTGCCCCATCATTTGGATTATCATACTGATTATCGCATTGATTGCGGTGATCTTTGCAGTTTGTAGCGCAATTGCTAAATTGACTGGTGTGGCAAATTCCGGGTTCGGTGTGATCTGCGGCAGTCTCAATGTTGCTAACGAGTTTTTCAAGAATCTGGGTTTGACCGTAGCAAATATTGCCTTGGGAATCTGGGATGCAATAGGCGCGTTAGCGGACAATATGAAGATTGCTTTTAACAATGCGATATGCTCAGTACAGTCATGGTGGTATGCCCTTCTGGCAACCGCGCTGTTTGTCGTTGAGGGTATCTGTGAGGCACTGAACAAACTGCCTTTTATCGAATTCGATTATTCGGGTATCAGCAGTGCAGCGAATGAATATGCCGCAAAGGCATTGGAAGCCGCCAGTAACAAGGAAGAATACAAAAGCGTTAGTGATGCGTTTAATGAAGGCTTCAACACTTTTGATACTTTTCAGGATGGCTGGGTATCAAAAGCCTTTGAGGCCGGCGCAGCGTGGGGGGACGGAATTGCGGAAAAGGTTCACGATTTCAGCCTGAAAGACTTGTTTGGTACCGATCCGCTACCCCCCATGGATGACTATACGAGCGAATTTGGAGCCGGGGAAATTGGAGGAGGCGTTGATAACATTGCTGAGAACACCGGAAGCATCAAAGATTCCCTTGCCTGTACGGAAGAAGACTTAAGATATCTGCGTGACATAGCGGAACAGGATGCAGTGAACAGATATACACTGGCGGAAGTGAAGATCGAGCAGACCAACCACAACAATATAAACAGCGCCATGGATTTGGACGGTGTAGTGTCGGGACTGACGGACGCCGTGAACGAATCCATTGACAGTATCACAGAGGGGGTGCATGAGTAAATGGCGAAAAGCGGATATGAATTTTTCCTGGATAAATGTATGCTGCCCATAACTCCATCAAAGTTGGAGATAAGGATCAACAATGCGAACAAAACCCTGACCCTTATGGACGAGGGTGAAATAAATATCCTGAAAAACGCCGGGTTGACGGATATTGAATTCAGCTGTGGGATTCCACAGGTGAAATATCCTTACGCCGTATATAAGGAAGGGTTCAGGGGAGCCGACTATTTTCTGGACTATTTTGAATCGCTGAAAAACAGCAGGAAACCGTTCCAGTTCATTGTATGCCGATCCCTTCCCGGCAATCAAAAGCTGTTTGGCACAAACATCAAGGTGACGCTGGAAGAGTATAAACTGACAGAGGACGCCAAGGACGGATTTGACATTACAGTGAAGGTGAAGCTGAAACAGTGGCGGGATTACGGGCCTAAAACCGTGAACATCATCATGTCCGAATTTGGCCCCAGGGCGGCGGTGGAGCCGCAGCGTGAAGCGACCACGTCGCCGGCACCGGATCAGGCAACCGCCTACACGGTGGTTAAGGGAGACTGTCTTTGGAATATTGCGAAAAAGTTTTACGGCAGCGGTTCGAAATACACGGTGATATATAACGCAAACCGTGATGTTGTGGGCGGCAATCCCAACCTGATATATCCGGGACAGGTTTTAACAATTCCGGCGGCGTAAGAGACACCGGAACAGAAATGATAGGGGATGTATGAAAACAGAACGTCTTTCCGATGGAAGGGCGTTCTGTTTATATAAAAAATCAGGAGAGGAAGTGGTTTCTATGGAGGTTGAACTTTTAATCGGAGACGGGACAGGCACAAGGGCATACATCCCCTCTGTGGAAGAGGGGATTGAGTGGCAGACAGAGAGAAGAGGCACTCCGGGTAAGCTGACTTTCACGGTTTTGAAAGACGATATGCCGGGCTTTTCAGAGGGCAGTGCGGTCAGACTGAGAGTGGACGGCGATAATATTTTTTACGGTTATGTGTTCAAACAGAGCAGGGACAAAGACCAGATCATCAAAGTCACCGCCTACGATCAGCTGCGGTATCTGAAAAATAAAGATACCTACGTCTATGAAGGCAAGACTGCGGCACAGCTTATCAGAATGGTTGCGGAGGATTTTGCCCTGAACATGGGAACCATACAGGACACCGCATTTACCATAGAATCAAGGGTGGAAGAGAACACCTCACTCTTCGAGATGATCGAAAATGCTCTTGACCTGGAACTGATGGGCAGCGGGGAGTTGTATGTGCTATACGACGATTTTGGATTTCTGACGCTGCGCCATCTGTCTGAGATGTATGTAGGCAGGCCGGGAGCCTATCTGATGATTGATGAGGAGACCGGAGAAAACTTTGAATACACGTCATCCATTGATGACAACACGTTTAACAAAATCAAACTGACCTATGACAATGAAGAAGCAGGAGTCCGGGATGTCTATATTGCCCAGGATGGGGCGAATATGAACAGATGGGGTATACTCCAGTATTTTGACACACTTTCCGAAGGGGAGAACGGCCAGGCAAAAGCAGACGCTCTTTTGAAGCTGTATAACAAGAAGACCAGAACCCTGAAAATCACTAATGCCATAGGGGATAACAGGGTGAGGGCCGGGTCAATGGTGGTCGTCTGTCTCAATCTGGGGGACTTGAAACTAAAAAATTTCATGTTGGTGGAAACCTGCAAGCATATATACAGGCAGGGTGAACACTGGATGGACTTAACACTGAAGGGTGGTGAATTTGTTGGCTGATGTAAGTGAACTGGTAAAAGCTATGAAAAAGGCGGCACGGGACGAAAGGGAGTCATCCAAGCCCGTCAATGTATTCTTTGGCGCGGTTTTGTCCGCAAATCCATTGAAGATCAATGTGGAACAGAAAATGGTGCTGGGGGAGGCGCAGCTGGTACTGGCGAGGAATGTGACGGATTATAGTCTGGCAGTTACCATTGATTGTTTAACGGAAAATGCCTTGAGAACACACAGCCATTCCGTAAATGGTACAGACGCCGGTGGGGATGATATCAGCCTGACTACGGGTGAAAGCAGCCTTATCCATAACCATACAATTTCCGGAAAGAAAAATATTACTGTTCATAACAGTCTGGCTGTGGGCGATAAGGTCATCCTGATCAGGCAGCAGGAAGGACAGAAGTTTGTGGTCATTGACCGGATAGGGGGTAAGCCATGATTCCATCAACCGGCGGGTTTTTAGCACAGGATTTTTCTATTGTGAAACAGCCTGGCCTGACGTACAGAATGGATCTGGACGGGGACTGTGTCCGGGGACATGTGGATGGCAGGGAAGCCTTGCGGCAGGCCATTTTCCGTATTTTACAGACGGAGCGATATCAATATGTGATTTATCCGTGGTGGTATGGGATTGAGACCATGGATCTCTATGGCGAGCCTGTGGCATGGGTATGCGCGGAACTGGAGCGCAGGATAGCAGAAGCGCTTCTGGTGGATGACCGGATCACGGAAGTGACAGACTTTGTGCATGACACCAGCGTAAAGGGGACAGTCCATACCACATTTACGGCGCATACCATTTACGGCAAGATCACGGCGAATAGAGAGGTGAATATATAAATGTATGAAAATATGACAGATGATTTCCTTCGGGAGCGGATGCTGGGACGTGTGCCCGACAAGATGGACAAGAGGCCCAGCGCGTTGATCTATGACACCATTGAGGCAACGGCAAATGAACTTGCGATACTGTATATCGAACTGGAATATCTGATAAAGAATTCCTATGGGGACACCGCTGCAAGGGAATTCCTGATCTTGCTTTGCAAGGACAGGGGAATCACACCAGAGCCTGCAACCCATGCCGTGTTGAAAGGGGTGTTCACCCCGGACACCATTGATGTGACCGGACGGCGGTTCAATATCGGCGGTGTGAATTATATGGCCACCCAGCGGATGGCTCCCGGGCAGTACCAGGTACAGTGTGAAGCACTGGGCACCGTGGGCAACCAGTACCTGGGGCAGATGATCCCCATGGATTACATACAGGGGCTGGAGACCTCTGAACTGACGGAAATTTTGATACCGGGAGAGGATGAGGAAGATACCGAGGTTTTGCGGCATCGGTATTTTGACAGCTTCAACGGACAGGCATTTGGCGGCAACAGGGCCGACTACCTGGCGAAGGTCAAGGGCATTGAGGGAGTGGGGGGCGTAAAAGTCACCCGCCTCTGGAACGGGGATATCCGCCCGGCGGAGATGGTCCCGGATGATGCGGTCAAGGCATGGTATGAATCCACAATCAATACGGTGCCGGAAGAGGCTGCGGCATGGCTTTCAACCGTATATAGGGCATCACAGGAGAAGAAACTGACGGTTGGAGGGACAGTCCTGATCACAGTGGTCAATTCGAAGTTCGGAGAGGCCAGCGATGTGCTGGTGGACAGGATACAGACGGTCCTTGACCCGGAGGAAAATGCAGGGGAGGGGTACGGGACCGCGCCGATAGGGCATGTCGTCAACGTCAGGAGTGCCGTGCCTGTTGAAATAGAGGTCAGGACCACGCTGGCTTTTGATGAGGGGTATGGATGGAATAACCTGAAAACCCCCATCACAGAAGCGGTGGAAGGATACCTGCTGGAACTCAGGCAGGCATGGGCGGACAGCGGCCCCCTGGTGGTCAGGGTCAGCCAGATTGAGGCCCGGATACTGGCGGTGAGAGGCGTGATGGACATTGCGGATACCAGATTGAATGCAGAGGCTGCGAACGTGACGCTGGGGCAGTATGAAATTCCGGTGATGGGGGGTGTGGGCAGATGATCAGGGAAGTTGAACTTGTCTCCTACCTGCCCGCATTCATGCAAAAGTATAAGGAACCCAGGGCAGCCCTGGAGGCGGAAGATCCCGAATTTGCCATTGCGTGGAGCGGGGCTGACAGGATACTTTATAACCATTTTATTGCAACCGCCGATGAATACGGAATTGCACGGCTTGAAAAGCTGCTGGGAATACTACCCGCAGAGGAGGATGACCTTGAAAGCAGGCGAATGAAGGTGCAGGCCAGGTGGGTAAACAAGATCCCCTATACTGTCAGGGTGCTGGCCGAAAAGCTTGAGACGCTCAGCAAGGGCACAGACTTCACGATTGAGGCGGACTTCCGCCAGGCATATAAGATGTCGGTCCATATGGGGCTTGAAATGGTGGGGCAGGTGGGGGAACTGGAGCGCATTATTGATGAAATAGTGCCGTGTAATATTTCGGCACTGACAACAAACCATATCCTTATAGGGACAGGCGGGGAAGCCTATGGGGGCGGCGGCATAGCTTATACGGATATCATAGAGATCGAAAACCAGGAGGTGCAGGATGGCGAATTTTTCTAAATTATATATAACAGACGCGGGAAAGCAGCTTTTGAACCTGAAGCTGTATTCACAGGAGGAATTGCTGTTTACGGAAATGGCTATGTCAGAGAGGAGGTATGATACTGCGCTGGAAAGCCTTACGGAACTGGAAGGGATCCGGCAGAGGGCTGGCATCCGGAAAATGTCAAAAGAAGGAAATGCTGTCCAGATCAATTCCGTATTCTTAAACAGTGACCTGGAAGAGGGATATTTTGCAAACACACTGGGTATATATGCCCGCCTTGGGGAAGCTGCGCCGGTACTGTTTGCAGTGGCGGCGGAACAGACGAGGGCGGCGTTTATGCCGCAGAAGTCACAGACCCTGAGCGGGATGGAAATCCGGTTGAAAATAACGCTGGAGAATGCGGATAATATCACTATCCAGATGGACCAATCGGCGATGGCAACCGTGGGGGATGTGCTGGAACTCGAAAACAGCCTGCAGAACCACGCCGGCAATGTGGATAATCCCCATCAGACCAGCAAGGAACAGGTAGGTCTGGGAAATGCGGATAATACATCCGATATGGATAAGCCTGTCTCAAAGGCCCAGCAGGAGGCAATAGACGGGGCTTACCGGCAGGCCGCGGGGTACACGGACACCAAAATCGGTCAGCTGATCAATGGGGCACCAGAGACACTTGACACTCTGGGAGAGATTGCCAGTGCCATGAAAGACAATGCGGGTGTCGTAGAAGTTCTGCAGCAGGCGATAGGAAGCAAGGCAGAGCAGGCGGAAGTTGATGGGCATATCAACAATGGCACAATTCATATAACGGCGTCAGAGCGGCAGTCGTGGAATGAGAAGCAGACGAAGACAGGAGATACCAAAGATAATACTATCACTTTTGAGAGTGGAGATTCAAGTAACCCCACAGGGTGGGCGGATGTGGGATTGATAGCATCTGGAGAAACGCACAGCAGCTTGTGGCGCAAGTTTTCTTTGTTTGCTAAGAATATGAGATATCTCTGGAAACTGATGGGCAGCACAAGTCTATCAGGGATTGGGGACGGTACGGTGACAGGGGCAATAAGTGCGCTAAACACGGATTTAGGCAATATGCGTGTAGATCAGCTGTGGACGGGCACCTTC
>CAMWSA010000120.1 GCA_947176785.1 uncultured Lachnospiraceae bacterium | reverse complement strand
GTGCCAACAAGGAGGAAATCGCTTCCTACATCTTCCAGTCTGTGTTAAATAAGACCATCTCCGGCCTGGCCTGAGGCAAACCAATCCGGGGACATGTGGCTTTCCTGGGAGGCCCCCTGCACTTTCTGTCGGAACTGAAAAAAGCCTTTATCCGCACGCTGAAGCTGGACGAGGAACATATCATGGATACGGACAACTCCCACCTCTTCGCCGCCATGGGCTCTGCCATGAACGCCAGGGAGGAGGTCAGCTACACCATGGAGGAAATGGTGGCAAAGCTCTCCGGGGAGATCAAGATGGAGTTTGAGGTGGAGCGCATGGAACCCCTCTTTGGCAGTCAGGAGGAATATGACGCATTCCAGGCCCGCCATGCCCGGCATAAAGTGGGTGCCGGAGACCTGGCCTCCTACCACGGCAACGCCTTTCTGGGCATTGACGCAGGCTCCACCACCACCAAGATCGCTCTGGTGGGGGAGGACGGCTCCCTGCTGTACTCCTTTTACAGCAACAACGACGGCAGCCCGTTAAAGACTGCCATTCGCTCTCTGAAAGAAATTTATGAGCAGTTGCCGGAGGATGTGCAGATCGTCCGCTCCTGTTCCACCGGCTACGGCGAAGCCCTGATGAAGGCAGCCTTCCTGTTGGATGACGGGGAGGTGGAGACCGTGGCCCACTACTACGCCGCCGCCTTTTTCAATCCCCGGGTGGACTGCATCCTGGATATCGGCGGCCAGGACATGAAATGCATTAAGATCAAAAATCAGACCGTGGACAGCGTGCAGCTCAACGAGGCATGCTCCTCCGGCTGCGGTTCCTTTATCGAGACCTTTGCAAAATCCCTGAATTACAGCGTCCAGGATTTTGCTCAGGCGGCCCTGTTTGCCCAGCATCCCATCGACCTGGGCACCCGCTGTACCGTGTTTATGAATTCCAAGGTAAAACAGGCCCAAAAGGAGGGGGCCAGCGTAGCGGATATCTCCGCCGGCCTGGCCTACTCCGTGATCAAAAATGCCCTGTTTAAGGTAATCAAGGTGTCCGATGCCTCGGAACTGGGCAAAGAGATCGTGGTTCAGGGCGGCACCTTCTACAATGACGCCGTGCTGCGCAGCTTTGAAAAAATCGCGGAATGTGAGGCTATCCGCCCGGATATCGCAGGTATCATGGGCGCTTTCGGTGCCGCCCTGATCGCCCGGGAGCGCTATGCGCAGTGCTGCAATTCGGACTACAGTTCACGCCACGGCGAAAACTGCCAAAGGAATTGCGATGATTGCACTGAAAACGACAGCGATCGTCATGGCAATGACAGCGTTGAGAATTGCAAAGATATCTATGGCGGCAGCACAGGCTACCAGACATCCATGCTCTCCTATGAGCAGATCTGCAACCTGCAGTTTGACACCAGCATGGCAAAATGCAAGGGCTGCACCAACAACTGCCGCCTGACCATCAACAAATTCTCCGGCGGACGGCAGTATATCTCCGGCAACCGCTGCGAGCGGGGCATCGGCGGACAGAAGAACGCCCACAATGTGCCCAACCTCTTTGAGTACAAGCTGAAACGTCTGTTTGACTATGAGTCCCTGCCCGCCGACGAGGCTCCCAGGGGCGTGGTGGGCATTCCCAGAGTGCTGAATATGTACGATAACTATCCCTTCTGGCACACCTTTTTCACCAGCCTGGGGTACCGGGTAGTGCTGTCCCCGGTGTCCACCCGCCAGATCTACGAACTGGGCATTGAGTCCATCCCCAGCGAATCCGAGTGCTATCCGGCCAAGCTGGCCCACGGCCATGTGAGTTGGCTGATCAGGCAGGGAGTGAAATTCATCTTCTACCCGGCACTTTTTTATGAGAGAAATGAGTTTGAGGATGCCAACAATCACTATAACTGCCCCATTGTGACCTCCTACTCAGAGAATATCAAGAACAATATGGAGGAAATAAAAAGCGAAAATATCACTTTCCGCAATCCCTTCATGGCATTTACCAGCCGGGAAACTATCACCGATGCCCTGGTGAGGGAATTCACAGAACTGCCCGCCGATCAGGTGCGGGAGGCTGTGGCAAAAGCCTGGGAGGAGCTGGCAAGGGCCCGCCGGGACATACAGAAAAAGGGAGAAGAAACCCTGCAATACCTGAAGGAAACCGGAAAACGGGGCATTGTGCTGGCAGGCCGCCCCTATCATATTGACCCGGAGATCAACCACGGCATCCCGGAGTTGATCACTTCCTATGATATCGCGGTGCTGACGGAGGACTCTGTCTCCCATCTGGCAGACCCGGAGCGCCCCCTGATCGTGTCCGATCAGTGGATGTACCACTCCCGGCTGTATGCCGCCGCCAGCTATGTGAAGCTGGTGGAAAACCTGGATCTTATTCAGCTGAACTCCTTCGGATGCGGCCTGGATGCCGTGACCACAGACCAGGTAAACGATATCCTGTCCGGCTCCGGCAAGATCTACACCTGCCTCAAGATTGACGAGGTAAACAACCTGGGGGCCGCCCGAATCCGCGTGCGCTCTCTCCTGTCCGCCATCCGTGTGCGGGAGCAGAAAGCGGAGCAGCGCGCCATCCACTCCAGCGCCATCAAAAAAGTACAGTTTACCGAGGAGATGCGCAAGGACTATACCATCCTCTGTCCCCAGATGTCGCCCATTCACTTTGATATCTTTGAAAAGGCTTTTGCCGCCTGCGGCTATCATTTCGAGGTGCTGACCAATGACAACAAGCACTCCGTGGATGTGGGACTGAAATATGTGAACAATGACGCCTGTTATCCGTCCCTGCTGGTGGTGGGACAGATCATGGAGGCACTGCTCTCTGGCAAATATGATCTAAACAAAACAGCCGTTATTATGACGCAGACCGGGGGGGGCTGCAGGGCCACCAATTATATCGGCTTTATCCGCCGGGCCCTGGAGAAAGCCGGCATGGCTCAGATTCCGGTGATCTCCCTGAATCTGGGCAGTATAGAGACCAATCCCGGTTTCCACCTGAATCTGGATCTGCTCATACGGGCGGCGCTGGCCGCCCAGATCGGCGATATCTTCATGCGCTGCATCTATCGGATGCGCCCCTACGAGGAGGTTCCGGGCAGCGTGGAGGCCCTGCATCAGAAATGGCTTAAGACCGCCCAGGATTATGTGTCCGCCAGACATATCAATCTGGCAAAATTCCCCGGCATGTGCCGGAAGATGATCCGGGAATTTGACGCCATCCCGCTCCGGGATATCAAAAAACCCAGGGTAGGCATCGTGGGCGAAATTCTGGTTAAATTCTCCCCTGCCGGCAACAACCACCTGGTGGAGCTGCTGGAGGCTGAAGGAGCGGAGGCCGTGGTGCCCGACCTGATGGATTTTATGTTGTACTGCTTCTACAACCAGATCTACAAGGCGCAGCACCTGGGCACCAGCAAAAAAGCGGCAAGAGTCTCCTCCCTGGGCATCTGGGCCATCGAACATGTACTGCGCGGGGCCGCCGCCAGGGCCTTTGCCAGGAGTAAGCATTTTGACCCGCCCACTCCCATCCGGGAGATTGTGGAGTACGCCAAGCCCATCGTATCCATAGGCAACCAGACCGGTGAGGGATGGTTTTTAACCGGTGAGATGGTGGAACTGATCCACGAGAACGTGCCCAATATTGTCTGCACCCAGCCCTTTGGCTGCCTGCCCAACCATGTGGTGGGCAAGGGCGTAATCAAGGCATTGCGGAAAGCCTACCCTGCGTCCAACATCGTGGCCATCGACTACGACCCCGGTGCCAGCGAGGTAAACCAGTTAAACCGCATCAAGCTGATGCTGTCCACTGCCAACAAGAATTTGGAAAAGTAACTCTAAAAGGGGACAAAATCCTATCATGGGATTACAGAGGGATATGTGGATAGGAACTCCGCGGGAAATGCATATAGAACGTAATACAGCAACAGGGGAAGAATCTACCATTAGGAAGATTTTCCCCTGTCCTTATTTGGAAGGTTACTTCCAGGCTTCCGGACATGCCGCCAGCGGCGGCATAAACAATCCATGGGAGGAATACCCACATATCCCAGGCCGGGCCCGCGATACTGTGTTAATCGGTATTTGGAATGTTAGTTCCCAGCCCCTGTTTACTCCAGTGGTTTCCCTGTAATTAACTCGTAACCCTGCAGATACTTCTCGATGGTTTTATCCACAATCTCCTGGGGCAGTTCCCAATCATGCTCGTTGCTCTTCAGCCAATCCCTGGCAAACTGCTTGTCAAAGGAGGGCTGGGCATGGCCCGGCTCATACCCTTCCGCAGGCCAGAAACGGGAGGAATCCGGCGTCAGCATCTCGTCTCCCAGAACGATGTTGCCATCCTCGTCCAGGCCAAACTCAAATTTGGTATCCGCAATAATAATCCCTCTGGTCAAGGCATATTCCGCACACTTTTTGTACAGGGCGATGGTATAGTCACGCAGCTTCTCCCCATACTCCCGGCCCTTGCCGGGGAAACGCTTCTCCAGGTACTCCACGCTTTGCTCAAAAGAGATATTCTCGTCATGGTCCCCGATCTCCGCCTTGGTGGAGGGGGTATAAACAGGCTCCGGCAACTTATCCGACTCCTTCAGCCCCTCCGGCAGTTTGATGCCGCACACGGTGCCGTCCTTCTGATAGCTGGCCCAGCCGCTGCCGGTGATATATCCCCGAACAATACACTCCACGGGCAGCATCTCCAGCTTGCGGCACATCATGCTGTTGCCGTCAAAACGCTCCTGCCGAAAGAATTCCGGCATGTCCTTTACATCCACCGAGATCATATGGTTGGGCAGGATATCCCTGGTCATATCAAACCAGAATTTGGACATCTGGGTAAGCACCGCCCCCTTCTTTGTCACCTGATTTTTAAGAATCACGTCAAAGCAGCTGATCCTGTCTGTAGCCACCATGATCAGGGTGTCCCCATTGTCGTAGATCTCCCGTACTTTTCCTTCCTTTATCGGCTTTAATTCCTGCATTTTTCCTCTCTCCTCCTGTTTTATATTCCGCAGCTTCCCCACAAGCCGGTTTGCCGGCCTGGTCAGCGGCATATTGCCGCCCGTCATCCGTACTCCCGCGCTGTCCGGGAACCTGCTGCTTCTATAACCTATCTTAACAGCCCTATTGCCTTTTGACAATAACCTTCTGCTCACAGCTTATACAAAAAATCTACCTGTGGTTGCAGTGGATCTCACCGACTCTGCCGTGATTTTCATGAACCGGCAAATACATTCCGGAAAGCTCTGTATGTTTTTCCCATGCCCTCCTCCAGGGAGGTATATACCATCCCCAATTCCTGCAGGCTCCTGGTATTATCATACAATTCCGTCTCCTGCCCTCCCACGGCAAAAGGCAGTGAAACGCCCTGTTTTACAGCCTGGTCTACTGTCATTGGAAGTTCTTCCACAGCATCGCCGCATACCTTCAGCAGAACATCCGCCAGACTGCCATAGGTGACCGGCTCCCTCGCACAGATATTGTACGCTCTTCCATATGTCTGAGCATTCAGCAGACATTTCTGGATTGCCACCACGGCATCCTTGACATAGACCATTTGAAAACGTCCCTCCGCATCTGTGATTCTGGGCAGAATCCGCTGCTGAACCATCATCTGGATATAAACGGACTCCCGGGGCGCATAATTGTACGGCCCATAAAGGATTCCGGGACGCAGTACCGTCCAGTTCACGCCCGCCTTCCCGCACACCTGCCGCAGTTCTTTCTCCAGCGCCACTTTCCCGGCAATATATGTCCCTGCCTCCCCTGGCAGCATTCTGTCTTCATACGGAGTATCCTCCGCTTTATACCCGCCGGTTCCCCGGCGGTATACATCCACAGTGCTGACGGCAATATACTGGAGCGGCTTAAGCGGCATATTTTCAAGGACACCCCGGATATCCCCCGCCTCATAGGCGCAGAAATCCACCACTACATTATATTCTCCTGACAAGCCCTGCCATACTGCCGGATCCCTGCGGTCTCCCCTGATCTGTACCACCCCAAAGTCTTCCATGGAGTAGGTGCCACGGTTCACCACGGTAATTTCATGCTGCTCCGCAGCCTGCATCACAAATACCCGGCCGAGAAAATAACTGCCTCCAATTACCAGAATTTTCATAATCCCCTCTTTTCCGCATAACAGGAGTCTGGCTTCAGCCTGACTAAGCTCTTCCCCGCATTGAGTTTGGCCTGAACAAAACTCCTGCTGTGCCTGCGTTATTGCACGAATCTGTATTTGGAAGTGGAACCTCCATATCTTACTCATCCCTGCATAGCTGGAGTTTGGCCTGAACAAAACTCCTGCTGTGCCTGTGTTATTGCACGAATCTGTATTTGGAAGTGGAACCTCCATATCTTACTCATCCCTGCATAGCTGGAGTTTGGCCTGAACAAAACTCCTGCTGTGCCTGTGTTATTGCACGAATCTGTATTTGGAAGTGGAACCTCCATACCTTACTTCATATAGAGTCCCACCACCTGCATATCCGCGTCATATCCCACCTGAAAGGTCACAATCTGTTTTTCATACTGAACCTTGACCATGACAACGGCATAAGCCTCCTCCTGGATCTCCTGGCCGCTGACCGTCGTGCTGTTGACCTGTGTAAAGGCCCCCGCGCTGCCATAGGTCTCTGTGCAGGCCGACTGTAATTCGTCCACCGGCAGCGCCTGCTTCATGTCTTCCCGGAAAGTCCCGTAAACCTGCTCATACTCTCCTGCATTCAGCCAGTCCACAATCTGTATGGTTTGCTGCTCCAGCTGTTCCTGGCTGAATACCTCCGCCAGGGGCATGGTCTGATTACCGCAGCCTGCCAGCAGAATCACTGTCAACAGCATCAGGATTCCCAACCTTATGTTCTTTCTCATCTTCTTATCTTACCTCTTTCCTCCCTGCCTTTTCTCCATCTGATAGCGTATATATGCCTCCTCGCATCGGTCAAACATCCCCTCCTGCTCCAGACGGTCACGCCATCTGTTCCATATTTCCTTCAGCAATGGCTGATATGGCCCCCAGTCCGCCTCCATCTGTTCCCGGGTATAATGCTGCTCACAATGTCTGTCTGCCCTCCCTTCCAGAAAACGGCCTCCCCTGGGACGCCTTTCATAGGGCAGGCTGCAGCCCTGATCCGTCAGGGCAATACATTCCCCCATGGCATCCACACCGATGAAGGTAAAGCATTTATGCCGCATACGGATATAATAGCATAGTCCTGCCGCTCCTGTAAAGGAGTCTATCGCGCAATCACTCCGCTGCAGCCATTTCTCCAGATCCGCTGCAGCCATTTCAGCAGGCTGCCTGACATCCTTCCCTCCGTCCGGTATTTTTCCACTGTTTTCTTCATTCCGCCACTCTGCCATTTCCCGCAGCATATCTTCCGGTGCCAGGCTGCAGCCACTGTTCTTGCAGCAGGCTCCGCCGCAGTCCTTGCAGATCTTTCTGCTCTCATATCCCTTATCCATGAATCCTTATTCTCCTCTATGTATCTTTTTACCGAAACCTGGGTTCTCACCCACCTGCCAATATCCGGAAAATAACAAACAATCTGGCTGTTATGCTTCCGGCTTCTCCTCTGCTAAGACCTCTCACACTCATAGAGCCTCTTTTTCCGCCTCTAAATCTACAGTTGTTTTCAGATCTATCCATGCTTCTGTGCAGTACTTCGCATTCATTATATCCAATTCATAAATATCCTTCAAGCTTCAGCAGATAATATTTTCCAATATACTTACAAGCAATAAGATTTCCCTTCCTGCAAACAATTAGATTTCCCTTCCTGCCATGGCAGCTTCTACAGAAGCATACGGCTCCGCACCCCTGTCCGGATCTCCCATTATTTAAAATCCTTTGCACCCTTCAGCAGCACTGCTTCGTTCAAATATCCAGCGAAAACCATCCCGGGCTGTTCTGCCTTGCCACGCCCTTCAGGCACAGGTGCATCAATATGGTCAACAGATTGCTGGAAAAAGTGCAAAACCCTCTTTCCGTCAGCTTGACCTGCAGCTGCTCCCGAATTTTCTCCAGCGGCTGGGGATACAGATCCAGGGTCTCCAGCACCACCGCTTCCTCCGGCGTGATGGGCGGCATAATGCGGCTGTCGGCGGGATTCGGGTGTTTTGAGACACAGCAGGCCAGCTTTTCGGGAAAGGACTGCCGCAGTCCCTCCATAAAATCCCTGGGGGACAAAAATACCAGCGCACCGTCCTTGACCAGCTTGTTGCAGCCGTCGCTGAGTCTGTCCGTGATCCGCCCAGGAACCGCATAGACCTCCCTTCCCTGTTCCAATGCCATATCCACCGTGATTAATGTGCCGCTTTTCTGCCGGGCCTCCACCACCACCAGCACATCCGCAAGGCCGCTGACAATACGGTTGCGGGGCGGGAAAAGCTGGGGTTTGGGCGCAGTGCCCGGCGGGTAGATGGAAAGAATCCCTCCCTGGACCAGCATGCGGTCATAGATGGGCCGGTTTCCTTTGGGATAGCAGATATCCACTCCGTTGCCCAGAACGGCATAGGACTCCCCTTCCGCCTCCAGTGCCGCCATCTGGCTTATACCGTCTATCCCTCTTGCCATACCGCTGATCACCTGCACCCCCGCCGCTCCCAGTTCCTTTCCCAGCTGTGTGGCGATGAAGCGCCCGTAGTCCGAGCATTCCCTGGCTCCTACCACGGCCACCGCCAGCTTCCGGGGCTGCGGCAGCCGGCCCTTATAGTAGATGCCAAAGGGATGATCCGGGATATTTCGCAGCCTCTCCGGATATTCCGCATCCGCCGTACAGACAAAAAGGATCTGCTTCTCTGAAAGCCCGGCGTACTCCCTGTCCACGTCCCAGGTTTTCCGCATTTCCAGCAGCTTCCCCAGCCTGGCTTTGTCCAGAACCATAGCCAGATATTTCTCCTGGGCCTCATACACCGCCGCACCTGTGCCAAACGTCTCCAGCAGCTGCTCCCTGGCCGCCGTGCCCAGCCCTTTGACATTGGCAAGCCAATACATATATTTATCCATTTTTCCTCTTTCCTGCATAACACGGGCCGAACCCGTTTTATTGCGTTTCCTTCCCTGCCCTTGGCCTTTCTCCGGTCAGTGATGGGATACGCCTCTCCTCTTCCTTGTCCACGCCCCATCCGTGAGGCGATAGGCCAGCGCTTCACTGAGATGCTCCTCCCGTATACGCTCCGAGTGTCCCAGGTCCGCTATGGTCCTGGCCACCTTCAATATCCGGTGATACGTTCTGGCACTGAGATCCAGCTGCCTGTAGGCCAACTCCATAAGTTGTTTTTCCTCCCTGCCCAGTTCGCAATAGCGCTCCAGTTCCCCCGCCTCCATATCCCCGTTAAAGGAATATTTTTTTCCGCGGAAGCGTTCCTCCTGTACTGCCCTGGCCTCCACCACTCTCTGCCTGATCCGGGCGCTGCCCTCCCCCTGCCGGATGGATTGCAGCTTCTGCAGTTCAATGCGGCTGGTCTCCACATACATGTCCATTCGGTCCAGCAAGGGGCCGGAAAGCCTGCCCCAATATTTTGCCAGTTCTCCCTCACTGCAGCGGCACTTGTTTTTATCAGGGAAAAAACCGCATCTGCAAGGATTCATGGCGCACACCAGCATAAAGTCCGCCGGGTAGATATAATTACCCTGGGCACGGGCTATGTTGACCTGGCGGTCCTCCAGGGGCTGCCTTAAGCATTCCAGTATATTTCTGGGGAATTCTGTCAGTTCATCAAGAAACAAGACACCCGCCTAGTTGCCCTGTCGATACTAACAATAGAAACTGTTTGGGTGGGGTAACTTTTACATCTGACACTTATACACATCTGCCGAT
>CAMWSA010000119.1 GCA_947176785.1 uncultured Lachnospiraceae bacterium | reverse complement strand
CAGGATATTGATCACCGGAAGCTGTGTGGCGGGAGGGGATATACGGAACTCAAATCAGTATATTCCCGGACGGCGCACTGATCAATATACGGACGCCAAAGCGGCAGGATATTGATCACCGGAAGCTGTGTGGCGGGAGGGGATATACGGAACTCAAATAGGAGGATTAATATGGAAGTGTTATATAAAAGTACCAGAAGCGGCCAGGAGCCTGTGAGCGCCTCCATAGCGATATTAAAAGGGCTGACAGAGGACGGGGGCCTGTTTGTGCCGGATCATATTCCCGCCCTGGACAAGAGCCTGAAGGAACTGTCCGTCATGAGTTACCAGGAGATTGCCTATGAGGTAATGAAGCTCTATCTGACGGATTTTACGGAGGAAGAACTGAAAAGCTGCATTGCCAGGGCATATGATAAAAAATTTGACACGGATATTATTGCTCCCCGGACAGAGGCGGAGGGAGTATTTTTCCTGGAATTGTTCCACGGCGCGACCATCGCGTTCAAGGACATGGCATTGTCCATTCTGCCCCATCTGCTGACTGCTTCCGCAAAGAAGAATCATATACAAAATGAGATTGTGATCCTGACAGCCACCTCCGGGGACACGGGCAAGGCGGCGCTGGCAGGCTTTGCGGGTGTGGAGGGGACCCGGATCGTGGTATTTTATCCCAAGAACGGCGTCAGCCCGATCCAGGAGAAACAGATGGTGACCCAGAAGGGGGATAACACCTTTGTGGTGGGTATCCACGGGAATTTTGACGATGCCCAGACCGGGGTGAAGAAAATTTTCTCGGACAGGCGGCTGGCCGCAGAGATGGCAAAGCAGGGATTCCAGTTTTCTTCCGCCAATTCCATCAATATCGGACGGCTGGTGCCCCAGATCGTATACTATGTGTACGCCTATGCCCGGTTGCTTGCCGAGGGCAAGATAAAAGAGGGGCAGCGGATCAATGTGGTGGTGCCCACAGGCAATTTTGGCAATATTCTGGCGGCTTTTTATGCCAGGAATATGGGGCTGCCCATTGGCAGGCTGGTCTGTGCCTCCAATGAAAACAAAGTGCTGTATGACTTTTTCCGCACAGGTGTCTATGACCGCAACAGGGAGTTTGTGCTGACCAGTTCCCCCTCCATGGATATACTGATCTCCAGCAACTTAGAGCGTCTGATCTATCACATGGCAGGCGATGACCCGGAGCAGAATGCCCGGCTGATGGCGGCATTAAGCGGACAGGGCAGGTATGAGATCACAGAACAGATGCGGGCTGGGCTTCAGGACTTTTACGGGGGCTATGCCACCGAGGCGGAGACAGCGGACACCATCCGCCGGATCTATGGGTCCTGTGGCTATGTAATTGACACCCACACCGCAGTGGCGGCCTCCGTCTATGGAAAATACGCGCGGGAGACGGGGGATCGGACTCCGGCAATTATCGCTTCTACGGCCAGTCCTTTTAAATTCACCAGGAGCGTCATGAATGCCATTGACCACAAGTATGACAGTATGACGGATTTTGAATTGGTGGATGAACTGTCCAGGATAGCGAATGTGGCGGTTCCTGCGGCGATCGAGGAGATCCGCAGCGCGCCTGTGCTGCATGACAATATCTGTGAAGTGGATGAGATGCCGGATATGGTAAAGCGTTTCTTAAAGCTGTAATAAGGTTTTCTGGCTGCATATCACAGGCATTGCCTGTGATATTGCGTTATACTGACGAATGCTAAGATTATCCAATTCCAGCAGGGCAATGTCGCATAAGCTGACAGTACGTGACCTGTAGGAAGAAAAGTCGGACCGTTCGTGCGTATAATTGGGATTTGAATGGGTAACAGGCCGGGGAACGGACATGGATTTTTCGGGAGGAGGTACGCATGGCAGACGAGACACATGCAAGCCGGAATGCGGAAGGGTTCTTTTTTCTGAATGCGGAGGATGCGGGGATGGCCGCAAAGGAGAAAAAGCAGGTTGAATATCTGGAGGCACATCTGGATTACCGGCAGCCGCAGCAGGTGCTGACTCTCTATGAGAGGCTGCTTCGGGAGCGGGTATTCAGAACCCCTGTGGGTGTGATCTATCTAAAGCATTTGCAGGATTTTCTGCTGGGACAGCCGGGGCTTGATCCCGCCAAGGTGCCCATGATCCCGGTTTATACGCCCTGCACCTATGTGCCGCAAAAGAGGGAGAGGCCGGTGCGTGATGCTGCCGGGCCGCGGGAGGAGAAACCCAGGCCGGCGGGGATGCGGCTGTCCGTAATCCTGAATGTATTGTTGTTGGCAGCAGTAATCGCCATGTTTGTGGTAGCCTTGAGCAGCAGCCAGCCTAATATTTTGAATTACCGGTCTGCAATCCTCAACGAGTATGCTTCCTGGCAGCAGGAGTTGTCTGAGCGGGAGCAGGCTGTGAGGGAGAAGGAAAGGGAACTGAAAATGATAGAATAATTGATTTGACAGGTGGTTTTTCACAGAAAATACATAAATATGTTCTAAAATAGTCCATGATCATTCAACATATCCCAGGACGGCGTGCAGGAAGGAAATCCAACTGTTTACAAGGATATATGGGAGCCTGTGAGCCATATATAAATCACCGGATTGTGAGTCGGCAGGGGATAAGTGGAACTTGAAGCAGAAAGAGGTAGATCCGATGGAGAGACGTAAAATTCTGGTAGTGGATGACGAGAGCAGGATGCGCAAGCTGGTGCGGGATTTTCTGGTGAAAAATGGCTATGACGTGTTGGAGGCGGAGGACGGAGAACAGGCGGTGGAAGTTTTTTTCAGGGAAAAGGGAATTGCCCTGATCGTGTTGGATGTGATGATGCCCCGGATGGATGGCTGGCAGGTGTGCAGGGAGATCAGGGCATACTCTAAGGTACCGATCATCATGCTGACTGCCCGGGGAGACGAGCGGGACGAACTGCAGGGCTTCCAGCTGGGGGTGGATGAATACATTTCCAAGCCCTTCAGCCCCAAGATCCTGGTGGCACGGATCGAGGCTATCCTGCGGCGCACACTGGCGGATGCGGAGGAGGGACGGCTGTCCTGCGGCGGAATAGCCATCGATAAGGCCGCCCACCAGGTGCTGATAGATGGCCAGCCGGTAGACTTAAGCTACAAGGAATTTGAACTGCTGACTTATTTTGTGGAGAATAAGGGAATCGCGCTCTCCCGTGAGAAGATTCTGAACAATGTGTGGAATTATGATTACTTTGGCGATGCAAGAACCATTGACACCCATGTGAAGAAGCTCCGCAGCAAGATGGGAACCAAGGGGGAAATGATCAAAACCATCTGGGGGATGGGGTACAAGCTGGAGGCGGAGGAGTGATGCGGAGAATACTGAAAGCTTCTTTGCGCAGACAGCAGGCGGCCATCACCATAGGACTCCTGGTGGGAACTATTCTGGCCTGCTGGTTTATCAACAATACGTTTCTGGAGAGCTACTATGAGACGGAGAAGGCTGACGTGGTGGTGGAGGCATACCGGCGGTTGAATGCCGCCGTGACATCGGGCAGTCTGGGCAGTGAGGATTTTGCACAGGAGATGGGCCGCTATGCATTTGCCTCCAATATCAATGTGGAGGTTATTGATGCCAACTCCGTCATTGTCTATTCGGCTACGATCAACAACAAGGAGGAACTCTCCAGGCGCCTGCTGCGTTATATTGTCGGGTATTCCGTAAACAGCACTTTCGGGGAAGAACTTACAGGGGGAGTGCCCGCGCCCAACACGGTTTTTAAGTACGTGGACAGACGTACCATGACAGAATATATAGAGATGTATGGTCCGTTGGATAACGCCTACTGGTTCATCGTCAGCACTACTATGGAGAGTATACAGGAGAGCGTGCGGATCGCCAATCGCTTTCTGGCGTATATCGGTGTGGCGGCGGCTTTTGTGGGCGGCATATTGATGTGGTTTTTGTCCAGACGGGTGACGGACCCGGTGTTGGAATTGGCGAAGATTTCCGAGCGTATGACGCATCTGGATTTTGAGGCAAAATACAATGGGAAGGAAAAAAATGAGATCGGCCTGCTGGGTAATAACATCAACCAGTTGTCCGAGTCTCTGGAGAGAACCATATCGGAACTCAAGACGGCAAACAACGAATTGCATAAGGATATAGAGAAAAAGGAACAGATTGACGAGATGCGCAAGGAGTTTCTGGCCAATGTATCCCATGAGTTGAAGACTCCCATAGCCCTGATTCAGGGCTATGCGGAGGGGCTCAGGGAAGGTGTCAGCGATGATGCGGAGAGCCGTGATTTTTACTGCGAGGTCATCATGGACGAGGCGGGTAAGATGAATGCCATGGTGCAGAAGCTCCTGACACTGAACCAGCTGGAATTCGGCAATGACAAGGTCAGCATGGAGCGCTTTGACATAGTGGCAATGATCCGAAATTACCTGCAGTCCGCGGAAATTTTGACCCGCCAGGACGGGATTGAAGTACAGATGGAGCGGACAGAGCCTGTCTACGTGTGGGGGGATGAGTTTAAGACCGAGGAAGTGTTTATGAACTATTTCACCAACGCGGTCCACTATTGTCAGGGAGAGAAGCTGGTTCGGATTCATGTGGAGCAGTGGGCTGACAGGGTGAAGGTCAGCGTATTCAACACCGGCGAACCCATTCCGGAGGAGAGCCTGGATCATCTGTGGGAGAAATTTTACAAGGTAGATAAGGCCAGAACCCGGGAGTACGGCGGGAGCGGAGTGGGGCTGTCCATCGTGAAGGCGATCATGGAGTCCATGAACCAGGAGTATGGGGTTCAAAACCGTCCTGACGGGGTGGTGTTCTGGTTTACGCTGGAGACGGCGTAGATCTGTTCCCGGAAGGCATGTCGTTGTATTTCAGGACGCCTGAAGCGGCCTGCATACAGCTTAGCGCAATAACACAGGCCGGTGTTATACTCACGACCGCTGAGCTTTTCCAATTCCTGCACGCCGCATGCTGTAAAATCGGGCAGCGTACGGTATGCAGGCAGGAAAATCTAATCGCTTGTGAGTCTATGCGGGAAAGAAGGGAAGAATGAGAGAACAGGAAGCAGGACAGGAATTGGAGAGAGCGCTTCTGGTGGGAGTGGATATCGGGGAGGAAGAGGACTTCGACTATACCATGGAGGAACTGGGAAGCCTGGCGCAGGCTTGCCGGATGCAGGTGGTGGGAATCATCACGCAGCGGCTGGATACGCCCAACAAGGCTTTTTATGTGGGCCCCGGCAAGGTGGAGGAGATTAAGGAGTATGCGGGACAGTGTCAGGCGGAAGTGATTGTATTTGACAATGCGCTGTCTCCTTCACAGATTCGGAATCTTCAGCAGGAACTGTCTATGCCCATATTGGACAGGACCACGCTGATACTGGATATTTTTGCCATCCGGGCACAGACCAGGGAGGCTAAGCTGCAGGTGGAGACGGCCAGGCTTCAGTATTTGCTGCCCAGATTGGTGGGGATGCATGAAGCGTTGAGCCGGCAGGGCGGTGCCAGCGGCAGCATGAGCAACAAGGGCGCAGGCGAGAAAAAGCTGGAGCTGGACCGCCGCAAGATTGAGCATCGAATCAGTGAACTGCGCAAGGAACTGGCGGAGGTGGAGCAGGGGCGGAATATTCAGCGTAAGCGGCGTATGCATTCCCGAATTCCCCAGGTGGCTCTGGTGGGTTATACCAACGCCGGCAAATCCACCGTCATGAACCGGCTGGTGGAACGGTACGGGCGGGCGTCGGAAAAGACCGTGCTGGAGAAGGATATGCTGTTTGCCACGCTTGAGACCAGCGTGCGTACCATAGAGACGGGGGATAACAAGCCCTTTTTTCTCGTGGACACAGTGGGATTTATCCACAAGCTGCCCCATGGCCTGATCAAGGCATTTCACTCAACACTGGAGGAGGTGCGGTATGCCGATCTGCTGGTGCAGGTGGTGGACGTGTCGAACCCGCAGTACAGACAGCACATGGAAGTTACCAGGCAGACGCTAAATGAATTGGATGCAGGTGACATCCCCATGGTTATCGTGTATAATAAGAGTGATTTATGTGACCGGGAGTATCCGAGGCTGGCGGGAGACAATGTATTCATGGCCGCTGCGACAGGCAGCGGCCTGGAGGAACTGCTTTCCCTGATCAAGGATAAGGTCTATGCGGACTATGTGGACTGCGGGCTGTTGATTCCCTACAGCCAGGGCGGCGTGGCGTCTTACTTTATGGAAAACGCCACTGTCTTAAAGCAGGAATACCGGGAGGACGGCCTGTATCTGGAGGTAAGCTGTCACCGTCAGGACGCGGGAAAATATCAGCAGTATATGAGAAATATCGGGTAAAGGTGCGCTGGTATCGGAAAGGTATGTGGAAAATGGAACAACAGGGAATTTACGAACGAATCAAAGGCAGGGTGGAGCAGCTGAAGGGGGAGTCGCAGGATCTTTTTTTTACAGAGTATCTTGTGAAGCTTGACGGCCGCCTGATTCAGGAGAAACACCAGCTGGATTTGATCGAGACACAATTGGAGAAAAATTGTCTAATATACAGACAGCGCATGGCATCCATGGACGCGGCGGTCAAGAGCGAGGACGCCCGGGCAGTGCCGCCGACAGGTAATCCGGAAGCGACCCAGGCAGTACCGCCGACAGGGACGCAGGGGGTGGTGCAGTCGGTGCTGCCGCCGGATAATCCGGAAACGGCGCGGGCAATGCCGTCCACGGATCAGCAGACTGCGGATCGGGCTGTGGTTTTGCAGGAAGCGTCTTACAGGGCAGGCCAGCCGGGAGAACACCGGAATCAGGGGGCATACAGCGCAGGAAATAATGTGCGGCAGGCAATTTTTTCGCAGACATATATGCAGCCGCAGCCGTTCATACAGTCTCAGGCGGCATCCCGGCCGGGGAAGAACCATGAATTTACAATCGGCATCAATGTATTTGGTACCATAGGTGTGCTTTTTGTGTTGGCAGCGCTGATCCTTCTGGGGATCAACTATATGGGCAGCCTGGTCAAGGAACTGGGGCTGTATGTGCTGAGCCTGCTGGTATGGGGTGTGGCGGAATTTGTGATAAAGAAGAAGAGCCAGATATTGTCTATGATTTTTTCCTCGCTGGGCATTGGAGGACTGTATGTAACGACCATGGTAAACTTCCTTTACCTGCACAATTTCAGCGGGCTGGCCACCATTCTGATCACTACGTTTATCACGGTGGTTGTGATGCTTGTGAGCCGGAAAAAGGATGCGGGCATCCTGCGGATTATCTGCATTGGCGCATGTATGGTCAGTTTCCTGATGATGGATACATTGCATATGGTCAGCGATGTGGAACTGCTGATCTATATGATGATGATTGTGGTGGTGCAGCTGCTGGGAATTTTCCTGCCGGTGAAAAAGTGGGCTTATGGCATAGCCATCGGCCAGATGGCTGGAACGGCTATTTTCGCCTGGATATTCGCCATATCCACCATTCTGTCCCAGCAGGTGATGGAACTTAGGGCGCTCTATGTAATTGGCTTTGTGGTACTCAGCATGCTTCTCATGGAACTTACGGTATGGAGGATGCCGGCGGGAAATGAGGGACAGATGCAGGGGATATGCATTACTTTTGGAATTGGCGTTCTTCTGCTGATATGGGCGTATTGTCGATGTGCAGTCGGCGTTTTTGGCTGGTACACAGGAACCTATTCCGATATAGAAATATGGATACGCCTGGGAGTGATGGCAGCGATAACAGTCATGGGCGTCCTGTTCTTTTTACTGACAAGGAACAAGGGATACCTGTGCTGGATGCAGGGATATTTTGTGGCGGGAACAGCGCTGCTTCTGCTGGGCAGTGGCGGCAAAGGGCAGTTGAGCGCTACGATTACATTGGCAATATTGACGCTGTTGTATAAGGGGTTGGCATATCGGCACAAGCCGTTGTGGACGGCGGACGCAATTATCACCACATGGACGGCGCTGGCGGCTCTGATCTATTATGACAGTATCTATGGTTATCTGCTGCTGGGGGTTCTCCTGCTGGGTATCCTGCTTATGAATCACTGGCAGACCTACTTTGAATTTATCCTGACCGGGACGGTGGTTCTGTTTATTTCCCTGGCGGTGGACAATGAACAACTGCTGCTGCCGCTGATGATTGCGGTGATGTGGCTGGCAACCCTGCTGTTTAATTATGTGAAAAGATTTGCGGGCAAAGGAATCAGAGGCTTCAATGTGACTATTCTGGTGATGGAGGTGTCAGGCTATCTCGGGCTGATTTTCTTCCAGAAGTTTGACAGCCTGGTGACATACCTGATTTTGACAGTGCTGGGACTGGGGATTATCCTTTTTACCTTCCAGTCCAGGTTTATGCGTAAAGCAGAGGAATGGCGGGGACTGGCCGTGGCTGTATTTCTGACTTATATGGTGCTGGTCACTATCACCAGATTTGAATATCGGATTACCGCCAGCATATTGCTGATGGTGGTGGGGTTGGTTGGGATTATCTTCGGTTTCCGGCAGACAGACAGGAAGCTGCGGATCTATGGGCTGGTGCTGTGTATGGTGACGTGCTTAAAAATCACTCTGTTTGACTTCCGCGTGCAGTCCCTGCAGAGAATCATCCTGTTCCTGGCAACCGGAGGGATGGCGCTGGTTATTTCCGGAATATATGCATTGATGGAGAAAAAATACAATAGGGAGAGCGAAAGCGCTCAAAGCAATAACACAGGTTCAGCCGGTGTTATGCAGGAAAAAGATAAGATGAAAATGCAGGGAAGGGAGCAATGAAGATGAAAAAAAAGGTAGTGGCAGCATTGTTGACAGGAATGGCCCTTGCGATGGCCGGATGCGGGAACGCGATTCCCGATATGACGGACGACCAGCTTCAGGCGGTGGGAGAATATACGGCGATGCTGCTTTTGTCCCATGATGCAAATTATAGGAGCAGGCTGGTGGAGGTGGAAACCCTGACCACGGAGGAGATCGGTGAGCCGTCTGGGCAACCCCTGGAGACACCGGCACCAGAGGAGACGCCCGCTCCGGGAAATGCTGGGATGGATCCTACGGAGGATACGCCGGTAATAGACCTGACAGGGAGTCAGGGGAATGAGGAGCAGGGTGAAGTAAGCCTGGAAGAGGCGTTGGGATTGCCGGGGCAGTTGACTTTATCTTACACAGGGCATGAGATTGTGGACAGCTATCCCCGGGATGCTTCTTCGGAGGAGTACTTTACAGTGGATGCCGGGGATGGAAACCAGCTGGCGGTTCTGCATTTTACTTTGCAAAATCAGGGGGATGGCACAGAGACCGCGGATACCATGGGACAGAATCTGCTTGTGAGGGTCAGTGTCAATGGAATTACATCCATAAGCCTGACGACATTGCTTGAAGATGATCTGATGCTTTACCGGGAGAGGCTGGGTCCGGGTGAGAGCAGGGATGTGGTTTTCCTGGCGGAGTTTGAGGCTCAGAGCCTGCAGGATGTGGCTTCTATTGAGATAAATGTAAAAAATGATGAAAAAAAAGCAACAATTCAACTGGAATAGGATATCTGGCAGTATACAATACATTTCTCTAATTGAGAAAAGGCCCCAAAACGTCGGTTTTATGGGCCTTTTCATAATATAAATGTAATTGTTTAAATTATTGAAAAAAATTTAAATTTCCTGTTGACAATACAGAAAAGAAGTGATATACTCATAAACGTCGCTGAGAGAGACACAATTCGACAGCGGAGTTACATAGGAGCGCAGTCCGAAGCAATAGCCAGATTATAGCACGGGAAATACTTGAAGTTATCTTCGAAGTTATGCTTAGAACCGTACTCAGACTTGCGTTCCCTGGACCTTGACAAATAAACAGCAATGCAACCCTGAAAATTCTTTAAAGCAG